>NZ_JABUZF010000088.1:18475-28055 GCF_014897885.1 Halomonas sp. 3D7M
TCAGCTTTCAAATGGAGAGGCAGTAAACTGGCGCTCAATACACACAGGCCAACTACCAACTTACCTCTCCCGTATAGATATTTACCTATCACGTTTCCAGCCACGCGGGCCCTCACTTGGTTAAAAAAGTTGGCCAACGCACCTAATATTAACGTTGTCCTAAAGGCTCCGTTACTGAAGAAGAGCGCATTAATGGCATCCAGCTATCACCACTTCCACCGGCAGCACCTTGCGCGTGCTGCTCAAGGTACGTCTTAAGCAGGCGAATCTGGTCAGCATCAATAGCCAGTGTCTGCTGGGCCATGTCCCCTTGGGGCGCATGAGGTGTTGAGAACCCAGCGTCGCTGACATTCATAAAGCCGCCTTGTCCAGATTGGCCATTCACACGAAACGGCGTTTGTTCAAACATCGGCATTTCTGATGGCGTCATGGAAGCGGGTTTAGAAGCCGCGAGATTAACAGGCTGAACCTGCACACCACTGCCGGACTGGGCAGCAATGCTATCGCCTGCATTCTGCGCGCTACCAGACGTTGTGTTGCCGTTGTTAAAGAACTGCACCCCGGTAATAACCATCAGTGAAACGGCAGCCGCTACCCCGGCACCACGGGCAAAGGAAAGTCCACCAGAACGAGTGGGAATAACCACGGTGTCGTCTTCAAGGGCTGGAGCAGGTTCATCGCGCAATCGATCCATAATGCCAGCAGAAAGATCGATGCTCACATCGACATTTCTTTCACGCTGCATCATGCTGCGCGCCAAATGGTAGCGCCGCCATGTCTCCGCCGCATCAGAATCGTCAGGCAATGACTTCAACACTCGGCGCAATTCAAGCTCGTCACTTTCGCTATCCATCAATGCTGAAAGCGACTCCCGTGTGTTATGACTCATACTTCACACCCTCACACTGTGTTGTTAGAAGCGCTGCGGTGACACTGCTACCCAGTGTTTACCACCACAGCCACTCCACAGGCCAAGACCTTGTTTCAAATCGCCAATTCCTAAACGCTTAATTATCAGCAGATTAAACTGTTTGACTACTGAACATTGAACGTTCACTTGGCGCTTACTCGACCCAACTAAGATCGTCAGGTTCTATGACGCTTCACTTTCCAGACAGTTCACAAAAAATCTAAAAACGTAATCAAATGTGAATTTAGCGCCCTAAACCTACCACCATCTGCCCCTTACTCATCACGACTGTTCCGGGCCGTTGTCACTAATGGGCGTATATGCTCATCAACCGCCTCACGGGCGCGAAAAATACGCGAACGCACAGTTCCTACGGGGCACTGCATCACTTGGGCAATATCCTCATACGCAAGACCATCCAGTTCACGCAGCGTGATCGCCGTGCGTAAATCATCTGGCAGATTTTCGATGGCTTCGTAAACGGCTGCCTCCAACTGATCCCGAGCAATCGATGCCTCTGGCGACTCAGCGTCAGCCAACCGTCCGCTCTGGTCAACCATTTCAGCATCGACAATATCTAGATCACTGCCGGGCGGTCTACGCCCCCGAGACACTAAATGGTTTTTGGCAGTGTTGATCGCGATACGGTACATCCATGTGTAAAACGCACTTTCCGAGCGAAATTTCCCCAGTGCTCGATACGCTTTGATAAAGGCTTCTTGCGCCACGTCTTGTACTTCGGAGTGATCGTGAACATAACGACCGATCAGCCCAATAATTTTGTGCTGGTATTTTTTGACCAATAGATCGAAAGCGCGTGTATCACCTTTTTGGGCACGTTCAACCAACTGCTGGTCTGTTTCACGAGTGCCCATTCACACCCCCCTCCCGCTCGTGCGACGCACGCCGAGCGCTATTTCTCTTCGCCCTTTCATGTGGGCCTTCACAGCAAGCAGCATAGTGTCCCTTGGGCATTGGTTAATCTTAATGATGACAGATAATAATGAATGATTCGCCTACCACATTCAGTGTAAAAAAGTATTCAGTGGTGCTTAGTGTTGCGCGTTCTTAGCGAGGCATCAAGCGCTTACACACACTCCCCCTCATTCCTCTCAACTTTCTTCACAGCCCCCACAAAATCTTGACCGTGACACTTTTCGACAAGATCAAGTTCCGTAACAATTGATTTTTACCTGCCTGACACGCCATAGTAGAGCCACTTTTAAGTCCATAGCGCATGCACAGGTAGCACGATGTCAGATCAGCAGGTTAATAACCTTAACGTCCTCGCACAGGATGTTCTCACCACCCCCGAAGCCCTTAAACAGACTATTCCGCTTACAGAAGCTGCGGAACGCTCTGTTATTGAGGGTCGCCATACCATCCAAAACATCCTCGATGGTAAAGATCACCGGCTTCTCGTCGTTGTAGGTCCATGCTCCATCCATGATGTCGATGCCGCACTGGACTATGCTCGCCGCCTGCGTAAATTGGCAGACCAAGTGAGCGACAGCCTGTTCATTGTCATGCGCGTCTATTTCGAAAAACCCCGTACCACAGTAGGTTGGAAAGGGCTGATAAACGACCCTCATCTTAACGACTCTTTCGAAATTGATGAAGGCCTCCATATCGCGCGCAAGCTACTTGTCGATCTGGCTGAGCTTGGCCTGCCGCTCGCAACGGAAGCGTTAGACCCGATCTCCCCCCAGTATATGCAAGACTGCATTAGCTGGTCTGCAATCGGCGCACGCACCACAGAATCGCAAACCCATCGTGAAATGGCATCAGGGCTCTCCTGCCCCGTCGGCTTCAAAAACGGCACCGACGGCAGCCTCGACGTCGCTATTAATGCCCTGCAGTCTGTTGCCAGCCCGCATAACTTCCTGGGTATCAACAACGCAGGCCAAGTTGCCATTATCCGTACACGGGGTAACGCTTACGGCCACGTCGTGTTGCGCGGCGGTAATGGCAAGCCAAATTACGATAGCGTCAGCGTTGCTCTGGCAGAAAAAGAGCTTAAGAAAGCTGATCTTTCAGCCAACATTATGATCGACTGCTCTCACGCTAACTCTAATAAAGATGCTGGCCTACAGCCGCTGGTGCTCGAAAACGTCACCAACCAAATCCTAGAAGGCAACAGGTCCATTATTGGCCTGATGGTCGAGTCAAATATTGGCTGGGGCAACCAGAAAGTTCCTGCCGACCTTAGCCAGCTAACCTATGGCGTTTCCATCACCGACGCCTGCATTGATTGGGACACAACGGTTGAGACCTTTACCCGCATGAACGACAAGCTTGCGCCAGTGCTCGCCCAGCGCATCGCACAGTAAAAAACGGCTAGCAACCATAAGCGCCCCGCAAGGTAATTCGCCTTAGCGGGGCGTTTTTATTGCTGCCTTTTAATACTACCTTTTATTACGGCATGATCTCTCGTTTGAACGGCGGCAGTGCATCTAGCAACGCCTGGCCATATCGACGCGTAATCACCCGGCGGTCCAACAGCGTGATAACACCGCGGTCGCTCTCCTTACGGATCAATCGCCCACAGGCCTGCACTAGCTTGATTGACGCATCTGGAACGCTAATCCGCATAAACGGGTTACCGCCCTGGCTTTCAATCCATTCGGCAAGCGTAGCCCCCACAGGATCATCTGGCACTGCAAATGGCAGTCGGGTAATCACCACATGGGTGAGGTAGTCGCCAGGCAAGTCGATACCTTCAGCAAAACTAGCCAAGCCAAAAATGATGCTCCCATTGCCATCGTCGACAGCCGCGCGATGACGCTCAAGCAATTCATGCTTGGGTAACGCATCCTGCGCTAACACGCGCCCCTTAGCCGCCGCAGGCAAGGCTTTTTCCACTGCTCGCAATTGCGCCCGGGAAGAAAACAGCACCAGTGCCGCTTCGTCGTCTCCCAGTTGGGTCACGAAATTAACAATGGCGCTTTCATGGGCATCACGATCACTGGGATCGGTCGCCTCCTTCGGCACGCGCAGAATGGCCTTGGCGTAATCAAAGGGGCTCGGCAACGCCTGATAGCGGTAGCGGTTTGCTAGCCCAGCACGCTCTTGAATTCGCTCAAAACGCCCCAGCGCGGTTAGTGTTGCTGATGTTACTACCGCGCCATGGCAGCGCCCCCACAAATGTTTCGCGAGGGTATGCGCTGCGGATACGGGGCTTGCCGAAAACTCAATTTCCGGCTCTCCCGCCACACGACTAAGCGTGATCCAACGAGCACTGGGCGGCGCATTGGCAGCATCCTGCTCACTGAACGCTTGCCATAGTGAATGGGCATCAAGCGAACGCCCATGCAGCAGTGCAATCAGCGGCAACCACGTGTCGGCTTGATCCCTATCCAACCCTGTTTGCTTCTCAGGGTCGAGGCTTTCGCGCAGAATATCGCTAATGCTCTCCAGACTGCGTGACAGCGTGGCGAACATAACCAGTAGTTGCTGAGCTTGTTCGCGAAGCGCTTCTGGTACCTGACCTTTTTCAAAACGAAGTTGATGATTAGCTTCTTCATCCGACAAGCCGTTTTCCCGCCCAGCCAGCTGGTGCCCCATGCTAAATACATCGCCTAAAGCGGGCTCTAAGCTATGCAGCAGCTCAGGTAGCCCAGCGAGCAAACGCGCAATCGTCGGCTGAACTGCTAACCCTTGATGCAGATCGGTTAGGCTGCTTTTCAGTGTTTTTAACCACCGCAGGCAGCCATGCACCGCAAAGCGATGGGCAAAGTGGGAAAGCGCCTTATCCGGCAGGTGGTGGCCTTCATCAAAGACAAAAATGCAGTCAGCGGGATCGGGTAGAATCGCCCCACCACCCAGCGCTAGGTCAGCAAGAACCAAGTCATGGTTGGCCACGATTATATCGGCATCTTCCAGATCACGCCGGGAACGGAAAAAGGCACAGGCACCGAAATGACCACAACGACGCCCGGTGCACTGACGATGATCCACCGTAAGCTGTCGCCAATGACCGTCGTCGATCGACGCCGACCACGTATCGCGATCACCTGCCCATTCACCTTTTCCGTAAGCTTCGGCCAGATCCGTGGCTAATAGGGAAAAGTCACTACTGTGGGATTGAAGTAACTGCTCAAACAGCGACAGTGTTGGGTTTGGCTCAGAGCCTTCTAACGCCTGATCAAGGCGCGCAACACATACGTACCTGCCGCGCCCTTTTGCCAAGGCGTAACGAAAGGCAATACCGCTATGACTGGCAAGCGAAGGCAAGTCCTGATTAAGCACCTGCTCTTGCAGTGCCACCGTCGCGGTGGAAACAATCAATCGCTTTCCCTGCGCCTTAGCAATCGGCAATGCGGCAATCAGATAGGCAAGCGTTTTACCGGTTCCGGTACCCGCTTCCAGCACACATACATGATTATCGTTTGTGCGCTTGCCTTCACTATCCTGCTCAATGCCACCTAGCGTACGAGCGATTTCTGCGATCATCAGACGCTGGCCGTAGCGTGGTGTCAGCTCAAGCTTCTCCACCACGCGACGATAGGCGTCTTGAATATCGCTTTTCAGCGCATTATCGAGCATGCGCGTTACAGCATGCCTTCCGGCGGATGTTCGCAGGGCAACTTACCGTTAATGTAGCGCTCAATTTCTGGTAGCGAGAACGCATCTTCTTCGCCAACAAAACTAATCGAGACGCCTTTGGCACCCGCACGACCGGTACGTCCAATGCGATGAACATAATCTTCCGGATCTTCAGGCAACGTGTAGTTAATCACGTGGCTGACATCTTCAATATGAATACCACGCCCTGCGACATCAGTTGCCACCAGCACTTGGATTTCTCCTTCACGGAAGCTTTCCAAGGTTTTGATGCGCTGATTTTGCGGCACATCGCCAGATAGCATAGCGACACTGACGCCTGCTTTTTTCAGCAAATCATCTAGCTTGCGCACGAGATCACGACGGTTACCAAACACCATCACGCGCTCGAAGCTCTCTTGCGTCAGCAGATTCACCAACAGTCGCTGCTTATCGTCATCAGAGACTAGATAAACGCGCTGATCGATATCTGCCTGGTTCTCAACGGTGACTTCAATCTCTACATGAGCAGGATCGAGCGTCCATTGACTCGCTAGGTTCAAGATATCGTCGGTAAAGGTTGCCGAGAACAGAAACGTCTGGCGCTCCTCTTTTTTAGGCGTATAGCGAATGATGCGCTTCACATCGGGAATAAAGCCCATGGAAAGCATGCGATCCGCTTCATCCAATACAAACACTTCAACTTCGGAAAGGTCGATATCGCGCTTCTGGTGGAAATCCAGTAAGCGACCGGGTGTTGCCACCAGAATATCGATCTTCTTACCCAAGCTGTCGCGCTGCTTTTGATAGTCCATGCCGCCGACAACACTGGCCACATTGAGCTGCGTGAAGCGAGCAAGCGCTTTAGCATCTTTTTCAATTTGCAGTGCCAGCTCCCGGGTAGGCGCAATAATCAACGCACGGGGTGCGCCTTGTTTTTGGCCATCAGGGGTCGGCTCTTCCAGAAAATAAGCCATTACCGAGATCAAAAAGGCGGCGGTTTTTCCGGTGCCTGTCTGCGCCTTGCCGACAATATCGCCACCCAGCAACGTGTGACGCAGTGCCTCTGACTGAATAGGCGTGCAGTATTCAAACCCTTGGGCATGAATGGCACGCATTAAAGGCAGCGGCAAATCAAAGTCATGGAAGCGCCACTTGCCGGCAACGGCGGGCACCTGAAACTGACGAAGATCCCAGTTCGATTGACGACGACGCGGCTTCCGACGGCGGCGTTTAGGCTTGCGGTTCTGGGCCGATGCTGTGGTCTGTTCCGACTCGCTCATAGGCTGTGTATCTGTCCATTGCTGTGGATGTTAGGCATCACGAAGTGCGCATTGTACCAGGGGTTGGCGATAAGAGCGCGTCCTGCTGTCGAAGGAGTGCGCTTGCCTGTTAGAATGAGGCATAAATTAACCCAAGGAGCGCGACATGACGCGTAAGAAAAAAACTCGTTCGCTAGCGGATAAGGTAACTATCCGCACTGGTCGCCGCAAAGATTACAAAAAATGGCGCCATGACAACCCTGACCAAGTGGCTCCTTCACGCCGCTTTGTGGCTAAGAAGCAGCAACAACGCAAGCTTCAAGCCGTGCGTAAATTGGCACGCCAGCAAGACGGACAGAATATTGCCATCCATCCTGATAAAGAAGGAGACAACCCTTCAGGAGATCGTTCGTAATGCGTTTGGTCTCGTTTAATATCAATGGCATTCGGGCACGGCTTCATCAGCTTCAAGCGCTGATTGATACGCAGCAGCCAGACGTCATTGGCCTACAGGAAACCAAAGTACAAGACAGCGAGTTTCCCCTGGCTGACGTTGAAGCCATGGGCTATCACGTTTTTTATTACGGTCAAAAAGGCCACTACGGGGTTGCCTTAATGTGTCGGCAAAAACCCCAAGCGGTATTTTATGGCTTCCCTGATGATGAGGAAGACGCCCAACGCCGGATGATTGGCGTACGGTTACTAGCCGATAATGGTGAACCGGTCACTGTTTGGAATGGCTACTTCCCCCAGGGTGAAAACGTTGAACACCCAACTAAATTCCCACATAAAGCGCGCTTCTATCGGCAGTTGGCAAGCCTGCTACAAAACCAGCACCATCCTGAAGAGCAACTGGCGATCATGGGGGATTTCAACATATCGCCGGAAGATCAGGATATTGGCATTGGTGAACCGAGCCGCAAACGCTGGTTGCGCGAGGGCAAAGCCAGCTTTCAGCCTATCGAGCGAGAATGGCTTGAAGGTATAAAAGCGTGGGGCCTTAGCGACAGCTATCGGCTGTGCCACCCAGATAACAGTGAGTGGTTCAGCTGGTTTGACTATCGCTCAAAAGGTTTTGACCGCGAGCCAAAACGCGGCCTGCGCATTGACTACATTCTGGTGACTAAACCGCTTGCCGAATGCGTCACCGGTGCAGGCATTGATTATGAACTGCGCGGCATGGAGCGACCTTCCGATCACGCTCCTACCTGGAGTGATTTTGCGCTGACGCTTTCCCAGACAGACTAAGCACAAACAAGCTAAGCACACGTACGCCCCTTACGTTATTCGAGGGGCGTCTACTGTGGGCTTTTCACTTCACTCCTCAAAATTCGCCAACCACTGCTCTGCCTGATCATCACCAAGATTCGCCGCCTTGATAAGCGCTTCCTCAGCCTGACCATCTTGCCCCCAGCGGTAAGCCAGCTGCCCGTACTGCCGCCAGTCTTCCGCTTGCTGAGTGTTTTCAGCAAGTGCTTTCCAAGCGCTTAACGCCTTATCAACATGCCTAGCCTGCTGCCACGCCCTCGCCAGCAGCCGTAACGTTTCTTCATCACGCGCCAACACACCTTCTTGAATAGCCGCTTCTAAGTGCTCACCAGCCCTAGCTGGCGTACCACCCGCTAAATGCAGACGAATCAACGTTAAGCGATCTTCAGTCGTGGTGAACTTCCCCAGCTGCCATGCCATCTCCCACACACCAGCCGCCACACCAGCCTGGCCTGCTTGCTGAGCAAGCCCTGCCGCCTGACGCCAAGCATCAGGCTCGCTCTGCGCATTCAAATCACCCACTAGCCAACCGAGAGCTTGCTCGTTTTGTCCCGCATTGCGTAACACCACCGTGGTTAGTGCCTGCTGCGCGTCAGTCAATCCACCTTTTTGCAATAGCGGGAACAGCCATTCAGCGGCGTCATCCCAGCGCTCCACTTCCGCCAATAAGCGAATCAGTCGCCATGCTGATTCATCGTAGTGAGGACTGCCCTGGGATTGGGTTAGCCACTGCTCATATAGCGTGATGGCTTCAGTACGCTGGTTACCTGCGCGACGCAGCGACGCCTCATCACGCAGCCAGCGCAAAATTTGGCTGCTAGGCACGCTAGGGCGCTGCCGTGCGCTGGCTAACTCATCAGCTGCCGCAACGTGATCACCTTGACGCACCAACGCACTCGCAGCGAGCTGATGATAGAGCGCACTTGCCCACTGGTCCGCACGATTGCCGCCAGCGAGGCGCGCCGCCTGAGATCGCGCATGTCGCGTAATACGGTTGAGCACATCGCTATCAGCCTCGCCGCTGGGCTGCTCAGCTAATTGGCTTTGTAACCCATTAAGATCGCGAACAATGTCACCCGGCAGCGGTTCGTTCGCGTGCGCCATGACGCTTAGCGCGCTTAATACGACGATTCCCACCCAACGCTGCATACTCTTTCCTCGACTGGCATTTTCAATGGACTGACTCAACGAACCATTCCAACAAACCATTTCAACGAACTATTCCAACGAGCTGTTCCAACGGACTAGCTCAACGGGCTATCTCAACTGGAACTCAATGCGCTGCGTGGCGCGACGAAGCTGCTGACCGGGTTCGAACTGCCAGCGCGCGATCGCTTCGCGGGCTGCATCTTCAAACACTCGCCTCGGCTGCGCCCGCGTCACGCGAATCGTGCCGTTATCGACGCTACCATCTCGGCGAATAACAAACTCCACCTCAACAAAGCCTTCCATGCCCCGCCGCTGAGCACGCGGCGGATAAGAAGGATTCACGCGACTGGTCGGGGCAACTTGCCCGACACTGACAGGCTCATTCGATGGCGCTGGCTCTGCCACTGGCGCGGCCTCTCGCTGCGCTGTCGAAGGCGCAGGAGAAGGC
>NZ_JABUZF010000081.1:0-5243 GCF_014897885.1 Halomonas sp. 3D7M
GGCAGGTCAATCCATCATGTCTACTCGATTTCCGTATTTTGGGTTGCCGTCTGCGTATTGGCAGTCTAGTGTCTAGCTACTTCATTATGAAAAATAGTACGGATAGACACCTTGCGCTTCAGCATTAGTTTGTTACTTATGCGTCGGTTGTTACTGGCGCTTGTTGCAGGCCTGGGGTAGGGTAGGCGCATTTTTCTCATGGTCGTCAAGTGGTAACGATAGGCGACAACGTATTCAGAGCATGGGCGATAGCGCCTGAGCATTAGGAAAGTGGAGCACTATGGGCAAGTCACTGGTCATCGTCGAGTCGCCTGCGAAAGCGAAGACGATCAATAAGTATCTCGGCAACGATTTCATCGTAAAGTCGAGCGTGGGTCACATCCGTGACCTGCCGACCAGCGGCTCAGGTAAGGCAGCCTCCGACCCGAAGGAGCGCGCTCGCCAGGCTGCGGCAACACGCAAGATGTCGGCGGAAGAGAAAGCAGAGTACAAAAAACGTAAGGCTCATGATCAGTTAATTCGGCGGATGGGCATCGACCCGGATAACGGCTGGGAAGCGCGCTATGAGGTGCTCCCGGGTAAAGAAAAAGTCGTCGCTGAATTAAAGAAGCTGGCTGAAAAAGCTGATGCTGTTTATCTCGCAACGGATTTGGACCGCGAAGGGGAAGCAATTGCCTGGCATTTGCGCGAGACAATTGGTGGTGATAACAGTCGCTATAAGCGCGTTGTATTTAATGAAATAACCAAAAATGCCATTCAGGATGCGTTTAAATCGCCAGGGGCGCTAAATATTCCCCGGGTGGAAGCGCAGCAGGCGCGCCGCTTCTTGGACCGCGTTGTTGGTTTTATGCTTTCACCGTTGCTGTGGGCCAAGATTGCCAGGGGCTTATCAGCAGGTCGTGTTCAATCTGTTGCGGTTCGCCTGATCGTTGAGCGTGAACGAGAAATTCGTGCGTTTATTCCTGAAGAGTTTTGGGATGTCCATGCAGATCTCGCTTCCCCGGATGGCGAGCTGGTTAGATTTGCGTTGGTGCGTCAGGATGGTAAGCCCTTCCGTCCTACCTCCGAAAAGGACACGCTTGCACGTATTGAGCAACTGCGCAAAGCCAAGCTTGCGATTACCTCCCGTGAAGACAAGCCGACAAGCTCTAAGCCTACCGCGCCGTTTATTACCTCAACATTGCAGCAGGCTGCTAGTGGCCGGTTAGGGTTCTCTGTTAAGAAAACCATGACCATGGCTCAGCGTCTCTATGAGGCCGGTTACATTACCTACATGCGTACCGACTCCACCAATCTTTCAAAGGATGCGGTAGAGAGTGTTCGCTCGTTTATTGGTGATGAGTACGGTGCACGCTATTTACCAGACTCTGCTAACCGTTACAGCAGCAAGGAGAGCGCCCAAGAAGCCCACGAGGCGATCAGGCCCTCTAGCGTTGAGCGCAAGGCCAGTGACCTCTCTGGAATGGAGCGTGATGCAGAGCGTCTCTACGAGCTGATTTGGCGTCAATTTGTGGCCTGTCAGATGACGCCTGCTGAGTACCTTTCCAGCACGCTGAGTGTTGAAGTTGATGGCTACGACTTGCGCGCCAAAGGGCGAGTGCTCAAGTTTGATGGTTACACGCGGGTGATGAAGCCATCAGGTAAAAATGAAGACCAAAGCCTGCCTGATTTGCCGAAGGGCACGGCAATGGCGCTTGAAAAGCTTGATCCCCAGCAGCACTTTACTAAACCGGCCCCGCGTTATACGGAAGCCAGCTTAGTAAAAGAGCTCGAGAAGCAGGGCATTGGCCGTCCTTCTACCTATGCTGCCATCATTTCCACGATTCAGGATCGTGGTTACGTGAAGCTAGAAAGTCGCCGTTTTTATGCTGAAAAATTGGGTGATATTGTCACCGAACGGCTGAAAGAGTCTTTCCCCGATTTGATGGATTATTCGTTCACGGCTCGAATGGAAGATAGCCTGGATGAAGTTGCGGAAGGTGAGCGTAACTGGCAAGCCTTGCTGGATGCTTTCTATGGTGAATTCAGCCAGGAGCTTAGCAAAGCCGAAAGCGACGAAGGAATGCGCCCTAATCAGCCGGTTCCTACGGATATTGATTGCCCAAGCTGCGGTCGCAAAATGCAAATTCGGACGGCTTCCACCGGTGTGTTCTTGGGTTGCAGTGGTTATAACTTACCGCCCAAAGAGCGCTGTAAAACCACCATTGATTTAATTCCTGGTGAAGAAGCTGTTGCAGAAGATGCAGGCGAAGAAGCAGAAACCAACGCACTCCGTGCCAAGCGTCGTTGCCAGAAGTGCGGAACGGCCATGGATAACTATCTCATCGATGAGGGTCGCAAACTGCATATTTGCGGCAATAGCCCTGATTGTGATGGTTATGAGGTGGAAGCGGGCAAGTTCAAAATCAAAGGCTACGACGGCCCCATTATCGAATGCGATAAGTGTGGTTCTGAGATGCAGCTTAAGTCAGGTCGATTCGGCAAATATTTCGGCTGCACCAACAGCGAGTGTAAAAACACCCGCAAGTTGCTTCGTAGTGGTGAAGTGGCACCGCCCAAAATGGACCCCATTCCCATGCCGGAACTGGCCTGCCAAAAGGTAGAAGATCACTACGTGCTGCGTGATGGTGCCAGCGGCTTGTTCTTAGCGGCCAGCAAGTTCCCTAAAAACCGTGAAACACGTCCGCCGCTGGTCAAAGAGCTAAAAGCCCACGCCGACGAACTGCCGGAAAAGTATCACTTTATCTTAAAGGCGCCCAGCGAAGACCCGGATGGCCGTCCTGCACAAATTCGCTACTCACGGAAAAATAAAGAGCAGTACGTGATGACCGATGAAGAAGGCAAAGCAACCGGCTGGAAAGCCACGTTTGAGGCGGGTAAATGGCACGTGGAGGATAAGCGCAAGTGAGTCCGCGTTCTCGTACCAACCAACTGCTTTATCAAGCTGAGCTTTTGGTTGGTCTTCCAGCAGGTAATGACGAGCATGCTCAGGCTCGTCAAATGGCGATTGAAGAGAGTGCCTTGGCGCTCTTTGAGCTGGCATTAAACTCGCTGCTCAAAGAGGTGACCGAGCATGCGCGTCTTAACGAGCATGGCTGGCAAGTGCTCCTTAATGAGAAGGGTCCTGCCGTTGCTGAGCTGCAGCGCTTAAGAGATATGCTGCAGCAGCCGGATAGCTGGTTGCACTGGCTGGTGGGGAAAATTGAGAAGCTGCACAGTGACGAGGGGGCAAGTAAGCGCGCAGTGCAGAACCCCTCAATGATCGCTGTCGGCAGCCAGGTGAGTGTTGCTGAGCAGCTGTTAACTAACCTTCATGCTGCAAAACGCGATATTGCAGCGCTACGTGAAACTAGCCAAGAGTGGTAGTTATAACGTCAAACGTATTGCCTAGAGAGAGTGAGTCGCAAGAGGAGATATAGATGCGCTATAACCAAGTCAAAGACTTCGTTGAATGGGCCGCGGATTACCATGGGCGCATGGCGCGTCAGTATCGTGCCGCAGCCGATTCAAGTGACCATCAACGTCTTGCCATGGCGTTAACGTATTTAGCCGATAGCGAACTCCGGATGAAGACGGGGCTAGAGGCGCTTTTTAGTGATGGCTTTAATCATAAAGAAGTGTTGGAAATATGGTTTGATGATCCTAATGACTTTCCTCAGCCTCCAGTGCTTGAGGCGCTTGCGCAACAAACGATAGCAGACTCAATTGATGAACTAACTCGCGTAGCGGTTGAGTCGCATCGCAAGCTACAGGACCTCTATGAGCACCGTGCATCACGGGCAAAAATAGAGCCAGAGGAAACTTTTTTTAACGCTTTGGCAGAGGGACATCATGCTGAAGCGCGTAAGCTAGTAGCGAGTATGCAAGAATTCGAAGATCTCTAAGCGGGTATTTGAAGTGATTTAGCTACCGTTTAATAAGGGCGCGGTTGGCATATTGGCGCGCTGGCTTATTATTTGGCTTTTTTGAAAGCACTGACATTTGGTGTGAGAATAAGGTATAACAACCGCCACAAATGCTTTGTTGGCTGGTGATGCTGGCCTATATAGAGAACGATAATGATGCCTGTAAACCGTCGCCGTTTTTTAGCGTTGGCGCTGGGCTGGCCTGCTGTGGCCAGTGCAGCGACTTCCGGTAGCTTAAATAATTATGAGCCCACAGATCTGGTTGAGACGCTGCTTTCGCGTGCGAGTATCCCGCGTCACAGCAATGAACTATGGGTGTTAATTGATGATAAAGACGCCACGTTGAGTGTCTACCGTGGTAATGCGTTGGTTGAGCACTACGCGCCCATATCCCTTGGGCGAGGTGGGGCGAAAACCCAGCGGGTTCGCGGTGATAACGTGACACCGCTCGGCGAGTTTCGAATTAATCGATTTAATTACGAAAGTCAGTGGCATATCTTTATTGGTATCGATTATCCTACGCCACCTCATGCGAGGATGGCGCTCGAAAAAGGCATTTACTCCCAAGCGGATTATGATGCTTATTTTGATCACTATCAGCGCCACGGCTCACCACCGCAGAATACGGCATTAGGCGGTGCCATTGGTATACATGGTATTGGTGAGGGTGATCCAGATATTCATGGCCGGTTCCATTGGACTCAGGGTTGTGTTGCTGTCACCAACGAGCAAATTGAGCGCGTTGCGTCGCTGGTAGGTGTTGGCACTCGCGTAGTGATCCGATAGGCTATGCTGTTGAAGGAAGTTAAAGGTTTTAAATACGTGGCTATAGACAACCGCTGTGGTCTATTATAAAACAGCGTTTGACTTGCGTGCATTGGTGTAATGCCATGGTACAAGTCGCTGTAAAGAACCTGCACCGCAGGTAGACAAAATTGAGCTAACGCTTTAGCCTTAAATTTGTCATACCCTTAACGTTGTACCCAAGGAAGACTCAAGGAGAACATTATGACTCTGAAGACTGCTCTGAAGATGACTGCCGCTGCCGCTTCACTGGCAATCCTGGCTGGCTGTGCTTCTACCAGCGCCCTGGAAGAAGTTCGCATGACTGCTGAATCTGCACAGGCTGATGCCGCAGAAGCACGCAGCATGGCTTCACAAGCAATGAACACTGCTAACCAAGCTCAGCGCGATGCGCAAGCTGCTCTGCAGATGTCTCAGCAGAACCGTGAAGAAATGAACCGCATGTTCCAGCGTTCCATGCAGAAGTAATTCTGCCTGGGCTCTAAGTGTTAAAACTTAGGGTTGCTGTAGATGTAAAAAAACCCCGCCTCGGCG
>NZ_JABUZF010000095.1:0-19327 GCF_014897885.1 Halomonas sp. 3D7M
GTCAGGCACTTTTACTAAAAATCCCCCAGGGCTTGCGCCCTGGGGGATTTTTTTTGCCTAACATTTACCATTCGATAGGCTTGCCAGCCCAATCCCAGAAGCTGCCGGTATCTTTGGGGGTGCGTTGAGACATTACTTTCAATAATTGTTCAGCGACGAAATCAGGTGTAAATAGCTTTTCGCTGGGTACACGAGCCTGGAAAGGTTTCGACAGCGATGTATCTGTGGTGCCTGGGTGCAGGCACAATACAATGGACTGCTTGTTCAGTCGTTTGAGTTCGATGGAGATGGTCTTCATTAACATGTTGTGCGCTGCTTTACTGGCACGGTAGCTGTACCAGCCGCCATGCCCATTATCGCCAATAGATCCAACGCGTGCCGATAAGCTGGCGATGGTAACCGGGTGCTTGCCCTGCAATGCGCTAATCAATAGGGCAGGTGTGGCTGCATTAACATGCATAACATGAGCGAATGATGCTTCATCTAACTGCTCTAAGCGTTTCTCAGGCTGCACATTACGCGCCTCATCATGCAGCGTACCAATAGCATTGAATAGCAGGTGTACCGGGCGACCGTTTAACTGTTGGCAAAGAGTCTCACGGCCTGATTGTGTGATGATATCGACGTTCACCACCTCAACGGGTGCGCCTTGAAAAGATGGGTCTTGAGAAGCAATAGGTGAACGGCTTACGGCAACGACATTACCCACATGGGTATCGGCAAGCAGCCTCTTAATAATAGCGTTACCTATGCCGCCATTGGCACCGATGACAACAGCGGTAAAGTTTTCTGGAAGGTGGGAAAGCATTCTTCGGCTCCAATTGTGAATATCATTGTTCACATTGAAGCTTCTTGTATAGGTTTTGTCTATGAATGTGCGGAAATACTAGGCAGATGCGTTAAAGCGACCTGGTTGGGCATTGTTGCGCCCATTTGGCTTATAGAGGGTTTTTTCAGCAATTTGGCGAATGTAATCCAGCATTTCCTGGTTATGCTTCATTCTAAGCGATAGCATTTGCCCAGTTAATTCGTTCATGCGTGATACGCGTTCGCTTTTTTCGAGCAAGCTTTCCCAGGTAGCCAAGCAGCCAGCATCGTTAGCGGCTTGCTTGGCGCCAAGGGCGCCGTCTGCATAGCCAAGCTTTGTTTGCACGCTTCGGCGCAATTGCTCAATGCGTTCTAGCTCAATTAGCAGCGCCTGCTTTTTTAGGGCTATAGCAGCGAGAGCGTCGCCGTCAATGCTGCCCTTAGTGAGCTGTGCTTGTTCATCTGAGAGCAGCAGCACTAATTCATCAAGGCGTTGCAATTGATCTGAGAGCAGTCGTGAAAGACCCATAATAGTTCGCTTATAAATCTTTTAAATTAGCAATTAAGCCATCAGCAATGCGATCCGCACGAATCTCTAGCTTCCCTTCACGAATAGCTTCGCGAATTTCCTCAACTTTTGCCGTATCGATATCGTGTGAGCTATCCGTATGCGTTTGGCTAAGTTGCGTTGCTGATCGTGTCGCGCTGTCTGCTTCGGCTGGCTTATTGCCGCCTATTTTCTGTGCTTCATCACGCTGCTGCGCCTGATTAGAACGTAGCAACGGATTAATGTTATCGATTTTCACGTTGTTTGCCTCATCGTCAACGTTGGTGCGGCATGCGCTGTATTACCTACTATCGGCCTGGGTAGTAAGGACTTTAGGCATTAGATTAAAAATCTATCACCAATGTTCCTTGACCAATGACGCGTGCGGTGACTAATTCCCGCGTATCAAAGCGCACACGGATACGTTCGCCTTGTGCACCATCAGACAAGGCCTCTCCTTCGCGTGACACTCGGAAACCAGCGCCTTCTGCTATGACAGTGACGCGCTGCCCTCGTTTCACCACTTGAGGCGCTTGAAGGTAATGGGGCTGGAAAGTGCTGCCACTACGAATAGGACGCTGTGCGACCATACCGATAATATCGTCTTGGTTGGTAAGTGCTTGGGCGGCTAGATCCCCAAGATTGCCTTCTCGTGATGTCAGCATATCACTCGTGATGAGCGTGCCCCTATCAATATCCTGGCCAGCCACAGCGTAGCTGCCAATGATATCAATCTGCGCCTGAATATACCGCACTTGACGACGATTTTCGCCACAGCGCACACCGACCGAAACACGCCCGAGAGGGGATTGATTAGCATTCGGGAAAAAGGGGTCGGGTGCAATGCACTCAGGCAAATGTGCAGAGGGAGGTGAGATATCAATCAACACTTCCTGCCCAAGCGATTGAGATTCTTGATAAAGAAACTGCTGAACGGTATCCATCAACAGTTGGTTATTCGCATGCGCGTGAAATGAAAAGCCAAGGCTGAGCAGTGATAGGCAAAGTATTTGCTTAAGAGTCGCCAGATAGGATCGCGTTGGGCGCAGCGGGTGTGGCATGGGAGAGTCGCTCAATCGAAGGGAAGCAGATGATAATCATCAACCGTGCAGTGTAGTGCAAAAGTACCCTGTGCATCATATGAAATGCTGGTGTAAACGGCAGCTGTTCCATGCTTTAGGCTGACGAAGCGAAGCCTATTATTCATCATCAATAATATCCGTTTTAATTTGCCTCTCAGCGAACGAGGATTGGCATGATTGATCAGCTTGAATCTGCCTTTAACTATCACCAGCAGGCACTGGGCTTGCGTCAAGCGCGTCATGACGTGCTGGCAGCCAATATTGCCAATGCCGATACGCCTAACTATAAAGCGCGCGATCTCGACTTTGCCAGTGAGTTAAAGAAGGCCGTTGCGGGCAGCCAGCCACAGCAACAGCAAAATGGCGCACTGACGCTTGCACGAACGTCAGAACATCATCTGCAAGGTGAAGGCCCAGCATGGCGTGGTGTAGGCAGTGCAGAGCTGCTTTATCGCATCCCCGATCAGCCCAGCTTGGATGGCAATACGGTCGATATGGATCGTGAGCGGACACAGTTTGCAGACAATGCTGTTCGTTACCAAGCCGCACTCACCATCATGAATCGCCGAATTCAGGGCCTGAAAAACGCGATGCAGCCGGAATAACCGAGCGGTAGGAGAAAGTAATCTATGTCGATGTTTTCAGCCTTTGATATTGCTAGTTCGGCCATGAGCGCCCAGGCGCAGCGTATGAATGTTACCGCTAGCAATATGGCCAATGCCGACAGCATTGCAGGCCCTGATGGAGAGACTTATCGGGCCAAACAAGTGATGTTTGAAACCCAAGCGCACAATAATCGATATGGCGTCGGTGGCGTACGTGTCACTGAGGTAGTGGAAGACGACGCTCCGCTACGTCTGCAATACATGCCAAACCATCCTGCTGCGGATGAAGAAGGCTATGTCGCCAAGCCCAATGTTGAACCTGTGCATGAAATGGTCAACATGATCTCGGCGTCGCGCTCCTATCAAGCCAACGTAGAAGTGTTCAACACAACGAAGCAGATGATGGTGCAGACGCTATCACTGGGTGAGGGTTAATTATGAGCACAATCGACCCGACAACACTTTCGGCAATTAATGGCGGCGGCAGTGGTTCCCAGTTAAAGCAGAGCGCATCAGATGAGTTGCGTAGCAGTTTTCTAACGCTGCTGATTACTCAGCTACAGAATCAAGATCCGCTGAATCCGATGGAGAATGCGGAAATGACCTCCCAGATCGCACAAATTAATACGGTAAGTGGGATTGAAGAGCTGAACACCACTTTGCAGAGCATTACTAGCCAAATGGATGCCAACCAAGCACTGCAAGCAAGTGGCTTGATTGGCCAAGGTGTGATGGTGCCTGGCAACAAGGTCATGCTAGAGCAGGATAGTGAAGGAAAGTCTTATACGACACCGTTTGGTGTCGAGCTTGCTAAACCCGCCGACCAGCTTACCGCAGTGATTGTTGGCCAAGGTGGCGAGGTGATCAGACGCTATAACTTGGGTGCGGTAGAGGCTGGTGTGCAGTCTTTCCAGTGGGACGGTAAAAACGAACAGGGCGAAGCCGCTGCCAGTGGTCGTTACACGGTTCAGCTAGAGGCTCAAGATGCTGAGGGTGAAACACTAGACTCAACCGCATTGAACTATGCGGTTGTTAATAGTGTGACCCCTAACGATGGTAGTGGAAATATTCAGCTGGATTTAGGGGCTGTTTACGGACAGGTTCAGTTGAATCAAGTTAAACAGATTCTTTAAGTAACTTGTAAGTAAAACAACATTTTTATAGCAAGAACGTCTTAATGAAAAAGACGTTTTGATGAGGAACGTATTATGTCATTTACAACGGCAGTGGCTGGGCTTAACGCGCAATCAGAGAAGCTAAACTCTGCGGGTAACAACATCGCTAACTCGCAAACCGTTGGTTACAAGCGCTCTGACGTGCTGTTCTCTGATGTGTTTGCAGCCTCGCGGGGCATTGGTGTGCAGGTGTCAGATGTGCGCCAGAATTTCACCCAGGGCAGTATCGAGAGCACGGGGCGTAACCTAGATTTAGCGATTTCCGGTGAAGGCTTTTACCGGCTAGAGCGCCCAACCGGTGAAGTCGGCTATTCGCGTAACGGTGAGTTCGGCATTACCGCTGCTGGCGATATCGTTAATGCCCAGGGCGACCGCTTGATGGGTTACGGTATGGATCGCGGCATTACTGTAGATACCGATGACCAGCAGGCGTTCCCTTTCTCAAACGTATTGGTAGGCGGCGCCCCGCAGGCATTAAATGTGCCCGTTGATGATATTCCAGCTAAAGCCACCACCGAAGTAAATGCGCTATTAAACCTGGATGCCAGGGTAGTCAGTGGCCAAGATTTAAATACTGTTGAAATTTCAGAAAGTGATGCTGACGCAGAGGCCAACCCTCCTGTCGTCACACCATTGAACTATCATTTTTCCAATAACTTCACTTCTTATGACTCTTTGGGGAATGCGGTTAATGTTGCTACCTATTTCGAAAGGGTGGGCGACAATAGTAATCAATGGAATGTGACTGCCGTCACTAACGGGGTAACCAGAGGCAGCTTTACATTGGACTTTACCCAAAGTGGTAGATTGCAAACCAATGCGCAGGGAGTTGTTACGGGTATTGGAGAGAGCGCCAACCCAGGAGGTGCAGTTGTAACTGAAGATCCAGAAACAGATGAAACTCGCGTCACTATTGGTGGCATCCCCGGTGGCGTCGATGCAGCCGCTCTGGATATCCAGTTTAAGTTTAATGGCTCTACTCAGTTTGCCGCAGACTCGTTGCAAAAAGAGCTGAACCAGGATGGCTTCACCTCTGGTGCACTGGCCGGTATTACCGTCACTGAAACAGGCGTTATCCAGCGTAACTTCACCAACGGTGAAACCCGTGCTGCGGGCCAGATTGCGCTAGCCAGTTTCCGTAATGAGGAAGGCCTTCAGCCACTGGGCAACAACTTGTGGGCGGCGACGAATACCTCTGGTTTGGAAAACCTGGGGGCGCCTGGCACCGGTCGTCTGGGTCAGATCCAAGCGGAAGCAGTAGAAGCGTCTAACGTCGACTTGGCCAGCGAGCTGGTAGATACCATTGTGGCGCAGCGTTCTTACCAAGCTAACTCCAACACCATCAGTACCCAGGACGAGCTCCTGCAGACCATTATTAACCTGTAGTCACTCGTAATAATGGCGTGATGCTGCGCTAAGGAGTCAGTTGTGGATCGTATGCTATACACCGCCATGAGCGGCGCCAAACACACAATGGACCAGCAGGCAGTGGTTAGCAATAACCTGTCGAATGTGTCTACCGCAGGCTTTCGCGCTCAGTTGCAAGCTGCGCGTTCAGTCCCGGTAGAGGGCGCTGGGCTACTCGACACGCGGGTATCGGCGGTGACGACCACCCCAGGCACCGATTTTTCGCAGGGCCCTATTGAACGCACGGGTCGAACCCTCGATATCGCGATGCAGGATGATGCCTGGATGGCGGTGCTAGGAGAAGACGGCACTGAGGCGTACACCCGCAGGGGCGACCTGCAGCTGGATAGTGATGGCGTACTGCTTAGTGTTGGGCGTCCGGTAATGGGGGAAGGTGGCCCCATTGCCTTGCCTCAAGGTGCGCAAGTATCCATTGGTGCGGACGGCACCATCAGTGCTATTCCCCAGGGTGAGGGGCCTGCGGCACTGGTATGCCACTGGTAAGACGTCAGGCCTTAACGCTGCAGGTAAGACTACCCGCAAGTATTGAGTTGGATGATCTTATTCAAGCTGGCATGGTGGGTTTATTAGAAGCACTAGGGCGTTTTGATGCGACCCAGGGGGCAACGTTCGCCACGTTTGCAAGCCAGCGTATTCGCGGTGCCATGATGGATGAGCTGCGCACACGTGACTGGTTGCCGCGTAGTGTACGCCGCTCTGCCAGAGCCGTGGATGATGCGGTGCGTCGCCTTGAACAGCAGTTAGGGCGCCCGCCGGAAGAGGGTGAGATCGCGCGTGACCTGGATATGCCGCTTAGTGAGTATCAGCAATTGCTCAACGATACGAACAGTGGCCAGTTGCTGCCCTTTGAAGAACTGGTGGCCGAAGGGGCCGAGTCCGCGAAGGAGGAAGCCACTAACCTGCCCTTCGATCAGTTGTTAGATCAGCAGCAGCGTCAGTCGTTAATTGATGCGATCGATGCCTTACCTGAGCGTGAAAAGCTACTGATGGCGTTGTATTACCAAGAAGAGCTGAACCTTAAAGAAGTCGGGGCGGTGCTGGGTGTGACCGAATCCCGTGTCTCCCAGCTTCACAGCCAAGCGATTAGCAGGCTTCGCGCTCGCTTATATGACACCACCTAACGCCACTATTAATCACGAATAACCGGCGAGGAGCCGTTGATGAACCCATCTACGCTGATCGGTATTTTTGCCAGCATGCTTTTGCTGGTAAGCGTGCTGTTTTTTACTGCAGAGTCGCCAGAAAGCTTTATCAACTTGCCGGGGCTAGCCATTGTGGTAACGGGCACCTTGGCGGCTACCTTTATTAGTTATCCGCTGAAAGAAGTGCTACGCGTGGTGCGCCTGGTGGGATTGGTGTTTCGGCGTGAAAACACCTATGTGCGTGATGATATTAACGAACTGGTTTCCATGGCGCGCCTGTGGTTCAAAGGCGATGTCAGGGCGGTTGAGAAGGAGCTAGAGCACACCCGTAACCCCTTTTTGCGCACCGGGATTCAACTGGTGATTGCTAACACGAAAGAGGACGAAATTTTCGATATGCTGCGCTGGCGCATCGCACGATTAAAAGCACGGGAGCATGCTGAGGCGCAGATATTTCGTACTATGGCTACCTATGCGCCCGCGTTTGGCATGATCGGTACCTTGGTGGGCTTGGTCAATATGCTGGAAGTGATGGATGCGGGCGATCTTGACGTTATTGGCCCGCGCATGGCGGTGGCTCTGTTGACAACGTTCTACGGTATTCTGCTCGCCAACCTGGTGTTCAAACCGATTGCCGTCAAGCTAGAGCGGCGCACGGAAGAGCGACTTATCACCATGAACATGGTGCTGGAGGGCATTTCGCTAATTACTAAACGGCGGCTGCCTTCTTTTATTGAAGAAACGCTCAACTCCTTTGTGGCTAATTATCATGACGAGATCCGTGATGCCTCTGTAAAACCGCGGCCAACAGTTAGTTCTGCGGCAAAAGGATAGCGCTATGCTAGATCGTGATTCACGGCACGCACTGGAATTGCCCACTGTGTCAGGGGAGGGCGATGAAGGTTGGCTAACGAGCTATTTAGACGTATTAACGCTGTTAATCACGCTGTTTGTCTTACTGCTTGCATTGACCCCGCCGGGGGGAGGGGAAGCCTTTGACCGCGATAGAATGCATTCTGTAAGTGCTATCACCTCGCTGCCGTTGGCCAGCTTAGCAACCGGTATCCATCCTCGGCACAGCGGGCTCAAGCCGCGAATGACTGAGCTTAATATCCCCGGGGTTAGTGTCTCTCAAGGTGAAGAAGGTGTTACGCTGCGCATCGACGACAGCTTGCTTTTCCCTAGCGGTGATGCCGTACTAACGCCCCAGGGGCAAGATGTGTTAGAAAGCCTTCTGGCAGTGTTAGCATCCTTTGAGGGGCAAATTTCAGTAGAAGGGCATACGGATAATGTTCCCATTGCTACCTCTCGCTTCCCCTCAAATTGGGATCTCTCGGTAGGGCGCGCCATTGCGGTGGTCCAGTATCTTGAGCGCCAGGGAGTTGCTATTTCACGTATGCGGGCAGTCGGTTACGCCGATACCCAACCCATGGAAAGTAACGCAACGCCGGAAGGTAGATCCGCCAACCGGCGCGTTGAACTGTTGCTAAGGCAGCAGACTGAGGGGTAAAGAGATTTCTTGAGGCCATCTCTGTGTCGAAGCATCACTCGCTACTACAGTCGTTCGGTGCATTACTGGTGCTCGATGCTGACTGTCGGCGCATACAGGCATTTAGTAGCAACTTTGTTGAATTGCTGAGAGTAAGCCTTCCTGAAGGGCGTCTCGCAACGCTCTCCAGCGTTCTAGGCAAGCGCTTAAGCCAGCGCGTACGCTATGAGCTCCAAGGTCAGCAGCGTTTGCCGGGGCCTCTCACCTTTAAGTGTCCCGCTCGATCAAACCGTTTCCAGTTACATGCTTACCGTGCCGGTGCGCATGTGTTAGTTGAGATAGAACCCCTTCATTCCCTCGGTAAGCAGCGTCTGCTTGGCACGGTGAACGAACGCCTGATGCGCTTAGCGGAAGCGACCCATCAAGAAGAGCTACTTGATTACCTAGTGATGTCGGTACAAGAATTAACCGGGCATGACCGGGTGTCTGTATGCCATTTCGATAGTGACTGGCATGGTTTGATCGTAGCCGAGTCGTTAGCTAAAGGGCGCGCTCAGTCGAGTGTCGAATTAGCGGCGGTTCGTTTGCCTGCCTTGTTAGGGCAACGCTTTCCCGCCAAAGACTTCCCCATTGCATTACGGCGTGCCTATGAGCGCCATCCGGTGCGGCTGATCCAAGATGTCGCAGCACCCTACGAGCACTTACTGCCAGCGAGTGTGGTGGTAGATGTAAGTGACAGCTTCTTGCGTGCCCCTGCCCCTGAGCGTCAACAGTACTTACAGCGACTTGGCGTGCGCGGCGCATTAAGCGTGGCCATGCAGGGAGATACCGGCCTTTGGGGGCTGCTATTCTGCCACTCGGCAGCGCCTTACCCCGTAGCGCCGCCCGTACGAGATGCGGTACGCACCTTGGTGCAAATGGCTACGCAGCGGCTGTTACTGCTGAGAGCTCGCCAAGAGGCGCGCTATTTGCAGCGCGTACAAGATAGCCTGGTGCTTTCAAGTAATAATCGCTTAAAGCCTCAGGGGCCTTATCAGCTGTTTGCGGAGCATGCCGAGACATGGAAGTCGCTCTTTCGTGCCAATGGCGTTGCGTTATGGGTGAAAGGCAGTATCTATCAATCAGGCAATACGCCCAAGCCGGAAACGATCGGCCAACTGGTCACGCGGATTGAAAAATCCCATATCCATAGTGGCCCATGGTGTACCCAAGAGACAGCCAAAGAGCCGCTAACATGCTCTTTAGACATGCTAGAGCAGAGTGGAGTACTCGCCGTGCCGCTGCCTACCGATCCTGCTCAGCGCGGCTGGCTGATGTTTTTTCGTCCTGAGCAAGTGGAAACGCTCTACTGGGCGATGCAGCCCTCTTCAGCATCCCTGCCACCTATGATGATGTCGCCTTCTGACGCGTGGTGCGAGGAGGTCACAGGAAAAAGCGAAGCCTGGCAACGGGTTGAGCGGCTAGCCGCGATAGATTTAGGAGAAGATTTAACGCTGGCCATTTCTGCTTATGAGATCAGCACGCTCAATATGCATCTGGAGCGCGAGCGTAAAGCGCTGGCAGAAGCGAATCAGCGGTTAGAGCAGTTGGCACATTTTGACCCGCTCACTCAGGTGTGGAACCGCTACCGCATCGAGCAGGCTATTGATGCAGAGCTGGTAGCAGCAAAACGCTATGGGGCGGCTTTCGCGCTGTTGTTATTTGACGTCGACCATTTTAAACAGATCAATGACACCCTCGGCCATAGCGTGGGCGATGATGTGCTGATTTCGCTAGCACGCATGGTGGAAAGTTCACTGCGGGGCTGTGATCATTTGGGGCGCTGGGGAGGGGAAGAGTTTGTGGTATTGGCGACCCACTCCAGTATTGAAGCCGCCGAAGGGCTTGCTGAACGATTACGTGGGCTAGTGGCAACACTGCAGGTGAAGGGCTTGGGCCAACCGATAACGGTCAGCATCGGTGTCGCAGTATGGCAGCCCGATGATAGCTGCAAGACTATCATCGCCCGGGCCGATGCTGCGATGTACCGAGCTAAACATAATGGGCGTAACCGCGTTGAAATCGCTGACAAAAGCGTGCAGTGACACGCGCTATCATTGGTCGTCGGCGCGGTCGCATAAGCGCTGTATTCTCGCTATGGCATCATCAGCACCGTCAAGACTAAAGGTCATATACCAAGGGTCGCTATCCTGTTGATCGAAACCAATAAACAGCTGCTCTCCCTGGCTCATTTGCGCCATTAATGTTTGCAGGTCGCTTAGGTAGAAGTGCGCATAAAACCCATCATCGCCACGCTCGGTAATAAACTCGGCCATGGTATCAATGATAGGCGTATCATCCACCCGGATCCTGGTAGGCACTAAGTTAACCGCGCGACTTTCGCCTTGCTGTTCAGCCAGCGTGACCCGCATTTCCAGCCATGGTAAGTCGCAAACACCTTGGGTTGCGTTCAAACTCAAGGTGGCATCCGAATAGCTATGAGTTTCCACGGCGCGAAAGTGCCGCTCACTGCCTAACGTTAACGCCATTGACTGCCAATGATCGTGGGGCTGTTCGGCATCAATATTGAACGTTGCTGCCATGCTAGGCAGCGCAGTGCTGGAAAGTAGGGCGCTGAAGGCCGCTAACGCAAAAGGCTTTAAAGTAGGCATAGGGGTGGCATCGCACAAGAAAAACATTAGCCTATCGTTTGTTGAAGATAAGCAAAAGGTAACGCGCTGATTTTTCTATATGTAGTAGTCTTTAACAAGAAAAATGCCGCATATAGTGTAAAGTCAAGTCTATACTTCATAGTCGCAGAACGTATAATCGCACCGTTTTGAGCGCTAATTTCACCCCGTTGTGAAGGAGTTTCGCGACATGAGCACCGCAGCAAAGGCTATGAAGACTTCGAATGACGTCCCACTACAGGTTCCCTCAAAAGATATCTGGGATGCTAAATATCGGTTAAAAGATCGCCATAGCCAACCTGTTGATCAGGATGTGGGTGCTACCTTTGAGCGTGTCGCGCGAGCGTTAGCGGCGGTTGAAGGTGACAATGCTAACGAGTGGCTGCCAAAATTCCGCTGGGCGTTAGAAAACGGCGCTATTCCTGCCGGACGAATCCTTTCCAATGCGGGCGCTGAAGCCTACAAACCTGCGGTCAGCCTGATTAACTGCACGGTTTCGCGCACTATTCGCGACTCTATGCGCGATATTCTCGACTCCGTCGTTGATGCTGGCATGACGTTGAAGTCTGGCGCCGGTATTGGCTACGACTTTTCGACGCTGCGCCATAAGGGAGCGTTTGTGTTTGGCGCTGGTGCTGGCACTAACGGGCCGCTGGCGTTTATGGATATCTACGACAAGATGTGTTTCACCGTGGCATCCGCAGGTGGACGTCGAGGCGCTCAGATGGGCACCTTCGACGTTGGTCATCCTGATGTTCGTGAGTTTATCCAAGCTAAGCGAGAAGCTGGTCGTCTGCGCCAGTTCAACCTTAGCCTGTTGATTACCGACGAATTTATGGAAGCAGTGAAGCACAACGCCGACTGGCCGCTGGCGTTTCCATTGCACCCTGGTGAAAAAGACGATGTCAAAGCGGGTGATTTGATTTATCGCGACTGGCCCGTCATTGAAGAGGGCTATACGGTCGACGATGAAGGCCGCGTGGCTTGCCGTGTCGTTGAAGTCATTAAAGCGCGCGAGTTGTGGGACACCATTATGTCCTCGACCTATGACTACGCTGAACCTGGGTTTATTCTGATTGATCAAGTCAATCGCATGAACAATAACTGGTTCTGCGAAGATATCCGCGCGACCAACCCATGTGGCGAGCAGCCGCTGCCGCCAGAAGGCGCTTGTCTGCTGGGATCGGTCAACCTGACCAAGTTTGTGATTGAGCCGTTTAGTGACAAGCCACGCTTTGATTGGGAACGCTATCGCAAGGTGGTAGCGATCTTCACTCGCATGCTCGATAACGTCGTGGAAATTGCTGGCTTGCCACTGCCGCAGCAACAGCGTGAGATTGAAGCCAAGCGCCGCCACGGCATGGGCTTTTTGGGGCTTGGTTCAACGATGACCATGCTTAAAATACCCTATGGCTCTCAAGCGTCGCTGGCCTTTACCGAAGAAGTTAGCCGCCACCTCGCGCTGGAAGGCTGGAAGCAAGCGCTAGAGCTGTCTAAAGAGAAAGGCATGGCGCCTGTGCTTGAGCAAGAGCATACGATTACACCGAAGATGATGCGTGAGCGCCCCCAACTCGCTGCCGATGGTTATGAAGTGGGTGATAAAGTACCAGGACGTATTCTGCATGCCCGCTATAGCCAGTATATGGCGAAAGTGGCTGAGCTCGATCCTGAGTTGGTCACACAGTTGGCGGAACATGGTGCACGGTTCACCCACCACAGCTCTATTGCGCCCACTGGTACGATTTCGCTATCGATGGGTAATAATGCCTCTAACGGCATTGAACCCTCGTTCTCGCACCGTTATTTCCGCAATATCATTCAATCGGGTAAGAAAACCAAAGAGCAGGTTGAGGTTGTCTCGTTTGAGTTAGCCGCTTATCGTCACTTTATTGCCGCCGATGCGGTGGAAAGCGATTTACCCGACTACTTTATTACCGCAGACTCAGTGTCGCCTGAGCAGCATGTGGCCGTGCAGGCGGCCGCTCAGCAGTGGATTGACTCGGCAATCTCTAAAACAGTTAACGTGCCGACAGAGTTCCCGTTTGAGAAATTCCAGGATCTCTACCTCCAGGCGTATGAGAGTCGCTTAAAAGGCTGCACCACGTTCCGCTTCAACCCAGAGGCATTTCAGGGCGTTCTGGTACGCGAAGATGATTTAAAAAATACCACCTACGTGTTTGAACTGGAAAATGGCGAAACCTTAGAGCTGGCCGGCGATGAAACGGTGGTTTATGACGGTGAAGAGCATAACGCCGCCAACCTGTTTGATGCCTTAAAAGAGGGCACCTACGGCAAATGGTAAGGGCGGGCTACGCCTTGCTACGAACATCGCCCGACACCCTTTGCTAAGTGGAGAACACCATGGCTGTAGAAATTACCTCAAAAATCGTTGGTTACCGTATCAAGCAGCAGGAGCAAACAACGCCAGCCCCTGAGCTACCGGAAGAAGACCCGCTAACGGTCAGGATCCCCTCGCGTCCAGAGGGAACGTTAGAAGCGGTATCCGAAAAGATCTCTTACGTGGGTGCGGAAGGCCGCAAAAAAGTTTACCTGCTGGTCTCTTTTATGCCGGTAGAAGGCGTGGTAGGTGGCCGACGTGTGGTGATTGAGCGCCCGGTCGAGTTCTTTTTCCCATCAGGACAGCTTTCCAGCGAACATCAGTGGATTACGGCGACGATGCGTAGTCTTTCCCTTGCTGCGCGTGGGGGCTATGTCACCCAAGCGGTGGCTGACTTACGCAAAGTGGCGTGGGATAAAGGCTTAGTGCGCTGTGGTATGAACCGTTGGAACAAGCCTATGTTCCACGATTCCGAAGTGGCGGCGATTGCTTGGTCGATCCAGCAGATTCTTTATCGGCGCGGTTTCTTGGATCAGGATGGTAACCAAGTACCGGTAGAGTTGCTGGTAGAGCGTTATGCGCACCGTATGCAGCATGGCCATGCTTGGCAGCCACCGGCCGACGAGCCAGACACAAGCCCGGCGATTGGAGCCGTGGAGTCGCTGGGCGGTGCCGCTGAGCAGCAAGAAAACGCCGTAAAAAAGCCTGAAGGCAGTGGCCCTGCAACCGTGGGTAACTGTCCTGAGTGTCGCGGTGAGCTTATTATGATGGATGGCTGTCCAACCTGCTACGCAGGCTGCGGTTGGTCTAAGTGCGGCTAAGCCAGATAAGCCCACTAGAACGCTAACGAACAACGCCGCGTGGTCTAGAGAACCACGCGGCGTTGCTTGTTTTGAGAACAAAAAGTTTTAAGAACAGAAAACCTGCCGCTGATTTAGGCGCTAAGGCTCAGGCGCTAATAAGTAGCGGCCTGACGTTATCGGTTAAATAACAGTCGTCGAATTCCCCCTCGGTAGCCAAGGCCTTTAAATCGGGAATAGTGACGTTATGACGGTCACGGAATACCAAGCTATCTTCACTCAATGCACTAAACGTGCGGCTCACATGAACAGGGCTTAAGCCCAGAATGTCGGCTAACTGCTCTTGAGAAAGTGGCAAGCGGAACTGTCCGCTGATGTCATGGTTGGTTTGGCGTAAGCGTAGATACATTTCATGGAGAAAGTGGGCCATTTTTTGTCTAGCGCTACGCCGCGCTAAGTTGATCAGCCGTTCCGTGAGTAGAGCCTGGTGGCGACTGCCAATAGCAAACATCACCGAGGTCAGCGTTAGTGACTGACGAAACAGCTCTAACATGCGCTTATGGGGGAAATGACAGACCACGCCGTCAGTAATCATGCGCACGTTTTCCAGCCGCCTGGAAAACGCAAACTCTCGCAAACCGATAATATCGCCAGGTAAAAATACTTCCAGAATTTGCCGATCGCCGTTTTCTAAATGTCGATAGGAGTAAGCCCAGCCACTGCGCAAGGTGCAAAACTCATTCGCGGGGGCGTCAACTTCCCACAGCAGTGAACCTGCTTTGATATCAGTAGGGCTCTCTTCCAATTCGATTAATAGTGCTTTTTCTGCTTCAGTGAGTGAGCAGTAGTGACTGAAGTGACTAATAATGCAGCTGTTATCCTGATCCACAGCTTCCTTCTCCTGAAAGATTAGCAACGATTAACAAGCCGCGTTGTTGTTTAATATAAACAGAGCCGTCCTATGTTGCTTGGTCTTTTCTGCTCTCTTGTCGTCCTAGGGGGAGGGGCAAGCGTATCGCTGTCATTTTCCAGGGTGAGTATCAACCCACCCTGGAAGTGGCTCTAGGCGGTTTTTTTGACACGATTACCGCGTTTTAACAATGGTGCCAGGAAATGCCCGGTATGGGAAACGCTCTGCTTGGCAATCTGCTCTGGGGTTCCTTCGGCAATAATTTGCCCACCGCCAGAGCCACCTTCTGGGCCAAGATCAATAATCCAGTCGGCCGTTTTGATCACATCCAGGTTGTGCTCGATCACCACAATAGTATTGCCGTGGTCGCGCAGGCGATGGAGTACCGTGAGTAGCTGACGGATGTCCTCAAAATGTAGGCCGGTGGTTGGCTCATCTAAGATATAAAGTGTTTTTCCGGTGTCACGTTTGGCTAGCTCACGGGCCAGTTTGACACGCTGCGCTTCACCGCCAGACAAGGTGGTGGCACTTTGTCCTAGGCGAATATAGGAAAGGCCTACATCCAACAGGGTTTGTAAACGACGAGCGATAGCAGGCACTGGGCTGAAGAACTCCAGAGCATCTTCTACCGTCATGGCCAGCACTTCGTGGATTGTTTTGCCTTTGTAGTGGATATCCAACGTTTCGCGGTTATAGCGCTTGCCTTTACACACATCGCAAGGCACATAAATATCCGGCAGGAAGTGCATCTCTACCTTAATCATACCTTCGCCCTGGCATGCTTCGCAGCGGCCGCCTTTAACGTTAAAGCTGAAGCGGCCTGGCTTGTAGCCCCGCGAACGCGCTTCCTGAGTGCCCGCAAACAGCTCACGAATCGGGGTGAAAATACCGGTATAGGTGGCTGGGTTTGAGCGCGGCGTACGACCGATAGGACTCTGGTCAATATCGATCACTTTATCAAGCTGATCAAGCCCCTCTACTTTCTCATAGGGAGCCGGGGTCAAGGTAGTCGCGCGGTTAAGCTCGCGGGCCGCAATCGGCATCAGGGTGCCGTTGATCAGCGTCGACTTGCCCGAGCCGGAAACCCCCGTGACGGCAATAAACAGCCCCAACGGGAGGCTGATGGTGACGTCCTGCAAGTTGTTGCCAGTCGCGCCGCGCACCACCAACTGTTTTTCAGGGTTGCCAGGAATGCGATAGGGGGGAACGGCAATTTCCCGTGTTCCCGATAAGTACTGGCCCGTCAGCGAATTGGGGTTGTCCATCACGTCTTGAGGGGTGCCCTGGGCGACGATTTCACCGCCATGGACACCTGCACCTGGGCCGATATCCAGGACATGGTCAGCCGCACGGATCGCGTCTTCGTCATGCTCGACGACAATCACCGTATTACCCAAATCCCGCAGGCGCTCCAAGGTTTTCAATAAGCGGTCGTTATCCCGCTGGTGAAGGCCGATAGAAGGCTCGTCAAGAATATACATGACCCCTACTAGCCCCGCGCCAATTTGGCTGGCAAGACGAATCCGTTGGGCTTCACCGCCTGAGAGCGTGTCAGCACTGCGCTCAAGGTTCAGATAATCCAGCCCGACATTGACCAAAAACTCTAGGCGGGCATGAATTTCGTTAACGATTTTGTCGGCAATTTCGCCTTTGCGGCCCGGTAGGGAAAGCTCGGCAAAGTAGCGCCACGCTTCGCCGATAGGTAAATGCACAATATCGGCAATGTTATGGTCATCGACAAACACATGGCGTGACTCCTTGCGCAGCCGCGAGCCGCCACAGGTAGCGCAGGGCTGCACGGCGATATACTTGGCCAGATCGTCACGCACCATGTTGGATTCGGTTTCCCGATAGCGGCGCTGCATATTGGGTAATACGCCTTCAAAGGCGTGCTCGCGCGTCACCTTGCGGCCACGGTCCCCCACATAGACAAAGGGAATTTGTTCGCTGCCACTGCCATTTAAAATAATCTCACGCTCATGGCTGGCCAGCTCAATCCATGGCGTTTCAAGCTCAAACTGGTAATGTTTAGCCAGCGCCTGGAGCTGGGTAAAGTAATAAATATTGCGCCGATCCCAGCCCTTAATCACGCCTTCTGCTAGCGAAAGTTCCGGATGGCTAATCAACTTGTCGGGGTCAAAATATTGCTGAACGCCTAAGCCATCACAGGTGGGGCAAGCCCCCGCTGGGTTGTTGAACGAAAACATCCGCGGCTCAAGTTCAGAAAGCGAATAGCCACATACCGGGCAGGCAAAGCGTGCCGAAAAGGCAAGATCTTGCTGGTCGCCATCCATAAAGTGGATCATCGCCGTGCCGTCGGCGAGATTAATGGCGGTTTCAAACGATTCTGCCAGACGCTGGGCAATATCATCGCGTACTTTAAAACGGTCAACCACTACGCTGATATCGTGTTTCTTGCGCTTGTCGAGCGGGGCAATATCGTCAAGCTCTAGCACTTGGCCATCAATCTGTACCCGAACGAAGCCTTGAGCCCGCAATTCTGCCAGCAGTTGCAGGTGCTCCCCTTTACGGCCTTTCACCACCGGCGCCAGCAGCATTAGCCTGGTGCCTTCGGCCAGATTCATGACTTGGTCGACCATTTGGGAAATGGTTTGTGCTTCCAGTTCTTCGCCGTGCTCTGGACAGCGTGGTGTGCCTGCCCGGGCGAACAGTAGACGCAGGTAGTCGTAAATCTCGGTAATTGTGCCGACGGTAGAGCGTGGGTTGTGGGAAGTGGATTTCTGCTCAATAGAGATCGCAGGTGAAAGCCCTTCGATGTGATCTACATCGGGTTTTTCCATCATCGAAAGGAACTGACGCGCATAGGTGGAAAGTGACTCCACATAGCGGCGTTGTCCCTCAGCGTAGAGCGTATCGAACGCCAGCGACGACTTACCTGAGCCAGAAAGGCCGGTAATGACGATAAGTTTGTCGCGGGGCAGCTCCACATCGATCTGCTTGAGGTTGTGGGTGCGTGCACCCCTGACCAGAATGCTGTCCATCAACACCTCGAATCGCGTGGCAAAAGCGTAATTATACGTTTGCTGTCCCCCTTCCGGCAAAGCTCCATATCGATATGCTGTCAGCGCTTGGCGTTTCCAGCGTGGATACAAAGCGCTAGAATGGACGGTTATCTCGGGCTGTTCAGCCTCTTTATTGACCACAAGGGTATTATGCGCAAGGTTTCCGCACTGCTGCTGGCCACTGAACGCCGTGCAATCAGCGGCTTAGCCGGGCTTTATGCGTCTCGTATGCTGGGGCTGTTTATGGTGCTGCCGGTGTTGGCGCTATATGCCGACACCTTAAGTGGCGCTACCCCCCTGCTAATTGGTGTCGCATTAGGTGTCTATGGGCTAACTCAGGCAACGCTACAGATTCCCTTTGGCCTGCTGTCAGACCGCATTGGTCGTAAACGCGTTATTGCCATGGGCCTACTGATCTTCGCCGTAGGAAGCGTGGTCGCTGCGGTGGCCGACTCCATTGGCGGGATTATTTTGGGCCGTGCGTTGCAGGGCTGTGGAGCCGTTGCTGCAGCGATTATGGCGCTATTAGCAGACCAAACCCGTGAGCAGGTGCGAACGGCGGCGATGGCCACGATTGGGCTCTCCATTGGCGTATCGTTTGCTATCGCCATGGTTCTTGGCCCCTGGCTGGCGGCCTGGGCGGGTCTGGCGGGCGTTTTTTGGTTTACGGCGCTGTTAACGCTGGTCGGTTTAGTGGTGCTTTGGCGATGGGTGCCACCCGCCCCCCGCCGTTTGCGCCACCGCGATGTGGGGATGGATCGCCAGCAGTTTAAAAGTGTTATTACGCGCCCCGATTTATGGCGGCTAGATCTGTCGATTTTTTCGCTGCATCTGGTGTTAATGGCGATTTTTGTTGCTGTTCCTTTCCGCCTGTTAAATGCAGGCGTTGCGATTGAGTATCACGGGCTGGCTTACCTAGCGATTATGGCGCTGTCATTTATTGCCATGGTGCCGCTGGTGATCGTGGCAGAGAAATACCAGCGCATGAAATTAATATGCCTGCTGGCAATCGGCGCCATCGTCATTAGCTTGGGCAGCCTGGGGCTGCCATTCTCCCAAGAGAGCTGGCTATTCGCATGGCTATTTGTTTTTTTTACAGGATTTAACTTGCTCGAAGCCACGCTGCCGTCAATGCTCAGTAAGCTGGCTCCCGCGGGTGCTAAAGGCACGGCGATGGGGGTGTACTCGACCAGTCAGTTTTTGGGCGCTTTTTTAGGAGGCACGCTGGGTGGCTTGTTGTCGAACCTATGGGGGCTTGATGCGGTGTTCTTCGGCTGTGCAGGGCTGGCGCTGCTATGGTGGCTGGCAATGT
>NZ_JABUZF010000095.1:19363-54937 GCF_014897885.1 Halomonas sp. 3D7M
CCACCGCCTCTCTCCAGTGAGGTCGTAGCACTACACGATACACAGCCTGATGCATTAAATCTGTTGATGGAGCATCTAGCCGATGTCGTGGGTGTGGAAGATGTGATGGTGGTGCCGGAAGAGCGCTTGATGTACCTAAAAGTGAACCGCAAAGAACTCGATCAAGCAGCGCTGAGCAGGTTGCTATCACCACCTAAGACGTAACGACCATTTCTGATTATTGGTACAGCAAGCGTTTACACCTCCAGGTTTAAACACATACCGAAGCTTTTACACACATTTGCTGCATGGCATTCAGGCCTGTCAGCCGTATCAGTGATACCCTTGAGGGCACTGGTATTGATATATGACCGATTATTGAAAGGAGCGACCTATGGCGCGCGGTATTAACAAAGTCATTTTGATTGGTAATCTGGGCCAAGACCCTGAAGTACGCTTTACGCCCTCCGGAACGGCGGTAGCAAACCTGAATTTGGCGACGTCTGACACCTGGATGGACCGCCAAAGTGGACAGCGCCAAGAGCGTACCGAGTGGCACCGCATTGTGTTGTTCAATAAGACCGCTGAGATTGCCCAGCAGTACCTGAAAAAGGGCTCTAAGGTCTACATTGAAGGTCGTCTACAAACCCGTAAGTGGCAAGACCAAAACGGTCAAGATCGCTACAGCACGGAAATTGTGGCCAACGACATGCAGATGCTAGATAGTCGTGGCGGCGATTTCCAGGGTGGCGGAGCACCTCAAGGTGGTTACGCACAAAATAACCCTGCACAAGGCGCACCAGCCCAGCAGCAACACGCGCCGCAGCACCCCGCTCCTCAGCATTCGGCCTCTCAGGGGCATCAGGGTGGCGGTATGCCTCAGCAGGGTGGTTACCCTCCCCAGGGCGGTGCTCCTCAAGGTAACTATGGCGGCGCGCCCCAGCCTGCTCGTGGGCCACAACACAGTCAGCCAGCTCCCGCCAATCAAAACAGCAATTATGGGGCTCCGGATCCAGGCAACTTCGATGATTTTGACGACGAAATTCCGTTCTAGCGCCTGAACTGAATAGTTCGCTACATTCCAGGGGTTAGGTGAGGGGGAGGTTCTGTTTTGAAGCTGCTGATACTAGATGCGGGGCACTGCTTAAGTTTGGCATTAGCCCGGGAAGCCAGTCGTCGAACGGATACAGAGCTTGTTATTGAGCAGGGGACCACGATTACCTCTGCTCAACTCCAAGCGATTACACCTGATGCGGTGATTATCCCCCCATTAGCGCACCCGCTCAGTATGGCGCCTGCCGATGTAATGGCACATGCCGATGCCGTTGATGCCTGCGTCGATGCCTGCCAAGCACAAGGCATTGCGCTGGTGTGGTGTGTTTCAGACCAACTTTACGAAGATGGTTTTGAAATTCCCATCGATGAACATGTGGTGCCTGCCCCTCGGGATGAAAGCCTGCGCCGCTTAGTGCAAGCGGGTGACCGTATTCGTGCTGGGTATCACCGGCATCTCATTGTTCGCTTAGGTCCCTTGTTTGCGCTGGAAGGCAGCCATGCGTGGCTAAACGAGATAATCGATAGCTTGATGATTGGCCAGCCTGCTCGCGCCGCTGAAGATGTTATTTTTTGCCCGACGTCTGCCGACGCTGTCGCCATGGCGTTGATTGGCATGCTACAGCAGCAAGTCTGTGGTGCCGATGCTTGGGGGGCTTACCACTTAGCGGGCACCGAGCCGGTTAGTGCGTTTACGTTTACCTCAATGGTTCGCACCCAACTGGCAACCCATCTGGAAGGCCGCGGTGAAAGCGTAGCCCTTGGTGAAGTACAAGCACTTAACCATCACCATGATGCCAAGCTGCGGCGAGTCCTTAATTGCCGCCGTGTGCTTGATGTGTTTGGTGTCCATCAAAAGCCATGGCGGCTGGAGGTAGGGCGAATGCTGGATGCGTGGTGTTTGATGCGGGAACAACAGCAGGGTGAAGGGACAGGAGAGTTGGCTTGATCAATCTGGTTCGCAGCTTGGTTTTTTATGTGGGATATTTTTCTGCCATGCTGTTGATTGGCATTCTTTTTTTGCCAATTGCGCCGTTTTTGCCTTTGGCTGCCCGTTATCGTTTGCTAAACCTCTATAACCATTTTTTGATAGCGTGGTTCAAAATTGCGTGTGGCGTGCGCTACGACATTCAGGGGCGAGAAAATATTCCAGCGGGCCCTTGTGTGATCCAGGCCAACCATCAATGCGAGTGGGAAACGGTGTTTCTGCAGGTGATGAAGCCACCCGTTTGCACGGTATTAAAGCAGGAGTTGTTGCGACTGCCTATATTTGGTTGGGGGTTACGCTTGTTGCGACCGATTAGTCTGGACCGCTCTAAGCCTGCCCGCGCTATGAAGCAGGTGTTGACCCAGGGCGTCGCGCGACTGGGAACTGGGCTGTCAGTGCTTATTTTTCCAGAGGGAACGCGTGTCGACCCAGGGGTTCGAAAGCGCTACAACAAGAGCGGTAGCGTGGTGGCCTGCCGAGCAGGCGTGCCAGTGCTGCCAGTGGCGCATAATGCTGGTGAACGCTGGCCTGGACGCCATTGGGTAAAGCGTCCCGGTGTTCTTCGGGTGCGTATTGGTGCGCCTATCGAGACGGCAGGCCGGACACCCGATGAGGTGCTGATGGATGTTGAAGCCTGGATAGAGGGGCAGCTGCAAGAGATTTCAGAGGTGCCGCGGCCTACGTCTCGTTAAGATCAGCAATCTTTCGATGACTATAAAAAACGGCGCCTTAAGGCGCCGTTTTTTATAGCGTACTGCACATGCACTGCATGACTAGGAATTAGCCATCAAAGCGCTGAAATACCAAGCAAGCGTTAGTGCCGCCAAACCCAAAGCTGTTGGAAAGCACACGGTCGATGGTAACGCCATCACGTCGCTCTCTAACGATGTCGAACCCATCCGCCTGCTCATCAAGATGCTCGATATTAGCTGAGGCAGCGACGAAGTCATTTTGCATCATTAGCAGCGAATAAATCGCTTCTTGAACGCCGGTTGCGCCTAACGAGTGGCCGGTAAGCGACTTGGTTGAGCTCATAGCAGGTGTGGTATTGCCAAACACCTCACGGATCGCCTTCAGTTCAGCCACATCGCCGACCGGCGTAGACGTGCCGTGGGTGTTAATATAATCAATATCACCCTCAACCGTCGCCATGGCCTGACGCATGCAACGCGTCGCACCTTCCCCGGAAGGGGCAACCATATCGTGGCCGTCGGAGGTGGCGCCGTAGCCCACCAATTCGCCGTATATCTTGGCGCCGCGGGCTTTAGCATGCTCCAGCTCTTCAAGCACTAACATGCCACCGCCACCAGCAATGACAAACCCATCGCGCGCTTGATCATAAGGGCGAGAGGCTTTCTCAGGCGTATCGTTGTAATGAGTTGAAAGGGCACCCATCGCATCAAATAAGCAAGAAAGGGTCCAGTGCTCTTCTTCGCCACCACCGGCAAACACGATATCCTGCTTACCAAGCTGGATTTGTTCCATCGCACTACCAATGCAGTGAGCAGACGTCGCGCAGGCGGATGAGATAGAGAAATTAACGCCTTTAATCTTAAATGGCGTTGCCAAGCATGCCGACACGGTGCTGCCCATCGTGCGGGTAACACGGTATGGCCCCACACGACGTAGGCCTTTTTCGCGCATGACATCGGCGGCTTCTACCTGATTCGCGCTGGATGCCCCGCCAGACCCGGCTATAAGCCCAGTCCGTTCGTTGGACACCTGCTCTTCAGAGAGCCCCGAATCGTCAATGGCTTGTGCCATAGACACATAGGCATACGCTGCCGCGTCGCCCATAAATCGGCGAAGTTTGCGGTCAATGAGGGAATCAAGGTCGATGTCGACGCTACCCGCTACATGGCTACGGAAGCCGCGTTCGGCGTACTCTTCCTTAAAACGAATACCGCTGCGCCCGTTTTTGAGCGCGTCTAAGACCTGTTGCTGGTCGTTGCCTAAGCACGATACGATGCCAAGGCCGGTGACTACCACTCGTCGCATGGGAGCCTCCTGTCAGAAATTCGCAGTGGAGGTGAATAGGCCAACGCGCAAATCATTAGCCTGGTATATATCGCGTCCGTCGACGGATACAGTGCCGTCGGCGATGCCTAGAATAAGCCGACGGGTAATAATGCGCTTCACATTAATGTGATATGTCACTTTTTTCGCGTCGGGTAGAATTTGGCCGCTGAATTTTACGTCGCCACAGCCCAGTGCACGTCCACGGCCTGGGTGGCCAAGCCAACCCAGGTAGAAACCCACAAGCTGCCACATGGCATCTAGCCCCAAACAGCCTGGCATGACTGGGTCGCCGGGGAAGTGGCAATCAAAAAACCACAGGTCCGGGGTGATGTCCAGTTCGGCAATTAGCTCGCCTTTACCATGCACACCACCTTCTTCGTGAATGTGCATGATGCGGTCAAGCATCAGCATATTGGGAGCCGGAAGCTGTGCGTTGCCTGGGCCGAATAGCTCGCCGCGCGAGCAGGCCAGCAGTTCTTCGCGATCAAAGGAATGTTGCTTGGTCACTGAATCGTTCCGAGTATCAAGATGGTAGTTGGGTCTAGTCTACTTCCCGAAACCTCTGAATGCACGTTGTTGGGCACTTATCGTGTTTTCTCTACAGCTTTTTACCTGCCTGCCGATAGAGGTTGTTAGTATTTCGTTATTTCAAATACGCGATTCTGCACAATAAACGCCCTATTGACGTAATATGGTGTATCCATGTTTTTTTGTTAAGCGGCATGATGCCAGATCTGTAACCCATGCCCTGTTTGGCTCATTTATAGGACACACTAAACCGCCATGTGGCTGCCTGTTTCTCTTAATCGTCCGCTGGTATGGATGGCGTTAATAGCGCTGCCCGCTTGTGTGTGGGTGCCTGACTCGGCGTTACGTATGGTGGCGGCCAGCTTGGTTGCATTTGGTATGTGGGATGCTTGGAACCAAATACGCCAACAATATTTACGGCTACGCCTTTCGCAAGATGCCATAGGGTTGGCGAGTGACGCCATTGTCATCAGCGATGTGCATAATCGCGTCTTGACGGTCAATCCGGCCTTTACTCAAATTACCGGCTTCGAAAGTCAGGAAATGATTGGCCGTAAGCTAGAGACGTTAGCGGCTCAGCGTCACGATAAAGCGTTTTATCGGACGTTTTGGAGCACGCTAAAGGCGACTGGCCGTTGGGAGGGCGAGATGTGGAATCGCCGCAAGCACGGTGATGAGTATCCCGAGTGGCTAAAGGTCCGTGCGGTTACCGACAAACGCGGCAAAATTACTCACTTCATCAGTCTCTTTACCGATATTTCCTCCCAAAAAGCCCGCGAGCGTGATTTGCGCCGAATTGGTTATGAAGACCCGCTAACGGGGTTGCCAAACCGGCGCCGCTTACACGATCTGATGTCCTCTCGGCTGCGCCATCTGCGTGCAGGTGAAAGCTTGGATATGGCGTTGATTGATATTGACGGGCTCAAGTCGGTGAATGACAGCTTAGAGGTCGAGCAGGGTGACCGCTTGTTAGCGCGCTTTGCCCAACGATTAACGGGTTATATGGCTGGCAGCGTAGTGGGTAGGTTGGGTGGTGATGAATTTATGGTGATTCGCACGACCACCTTCGACGACCATGATCAGTGGGTAGCGACCTTGCGTGAGCACATGAGCCGACCATTCGAAATAAAAGATCAATCGCTACGTCTGGGGTTAACGATAGGTAGCTGTCGCGCCCCTGAAGATGGCAATGATTCCGGCGTGCTTTTTCAGCGGCTAGAGTCTGCCTTATATAGTGCCAAGCGCTTAGGGCGTAATCTCAGCCAGCGGTTTCGCCCCGCGCTGGATAAACAAGATAACCCCCAGCTTGCTCTGGTCAGCGATTTGCGGGCCGCGTTGATATCCGGTGACCAGTTGGAGCTGCATTACCAAACGCAGCATCACCCAGGAACTGGCGATTTAGTGGGTATGGAAGCGCTGCTGCGCTGGCGTCACCCTGAGGATGGCATGATCTCGCCAGGCGACTTTATACCGCTTGCTGAACGTCATGGACTGATGGCCGAACTCGGTAGTTGGGTGATCGAAAAAGCCTGTGCCCAGCAGGCGCATTGGCAATACAGCGGTATGCCAAAAGTGACGGTATGGGTCAATATTTCTGCGCTGCAGCTTTTTCAGGGAGACCTGGAAACTCAGCTGTCTAGTTGTTTAGAACGCTACCAGCTAAAAACGTCGCAAATTGGCTTGGAATTGACAGAATCTGTTTTGCTGGACGAGCGTGCCGGGGATATGGGGCCTCGCCTGCAGGCGCTGCGTAACCAGGGCTATGCGATTGCCATCGATGATTTTGGTACTGGCTATTCATCGCTTGGTTATTTGAAACGACTGCCGGTAGATAAAATTAAGCTAGATCGTGCGTTTATTCGTGAACTGCCTCATGACCAAGCGGATGCCGCTATTGTAACGGCCGTGTTGGCGATGGCAGAGGGGATGGGACTGGAAGTGGTCGCCGAAGGCGTAGAAACTCAGGAGCAGTGTCAGTTTCTGGTTAACGCCGGCTGTACGTTAGTGCAAGGATTCTATTTTGCGAGGCCCTTACCTGCTGCGGAGCTTGAACAGCGTTGGGCGCCGCGCATACTGGCTGAATCAGTGCCCTCGTGAATGCTAAACGCCATGCTAGAAGCAAGTGTTAATGAACGCCAGAAGCAGCGACCTTGTGGTTAGCGTAACGACTGATACACACACATAGCACTGCCCAAATAATGGCCTGTGCTGGCAGTAACCAGGGGGCTAAGCTAACGCCAGTGAGCGCTGCGCCGCCAACATAGGACAGTGGCCCGCTGACCGCACCGCAAACCGCCGCAATCATTGGGTACTGCCACAGCCAAGCAAGCGAGTGAAATACCAGCGTTGCAAACAGCGGCCACAGCATCCAAAGCCACAGTGGCAGTAAACCAGCCACCAAGGTGTGTTCACCGAAGTCGAAACCTCCTGCCAAATGAAGGCCTCCGTCCAACGCTAACCCCAATAGCGCAAACACACCAATAAAACGCCATTCGCCGGGTTTGGCGCAGTGCCAGAAATGCCAGCCTAGCAGCGCACTCCCTATAATGGCAGCTACCCATGATCCCCCCAAAACGCACAGCAACCAGCCCGCTTCGAAGCGTAGTGCATTGAACAGCAAGCCGTGCCAGCGTGGGCTAGCCATTTATAGCGCGCCCGTTAACGGTGCGGGTTTGGCGGCTGGTTTGGCTAGCAATAAGTGGCACGTACCAATAGAGCGCTCAATAAAGCCCCCCTCGCAGTAGCACAAATAGTAACGCCACATACGAATAAACCGTTCGTCGTAGCCTTGCTGCCTTATCTGCTCTAGGCTGGTTTCAAAGCGATGGCGCCACTCGCGTAGAGTGCGGGCATAGTGCTGGCCAATTTCATCAAGCGCTACCACGTTCAGTGAGGTTTTGCGCATCACGCTGGTTAGCATGGCGTGATGAGACGGCAAAAAACCACCGGGGAAAATATAGCGCTTAATAAAGTCCATCTCCCGCTTGGCTTCTTCAAACCGTTGGTCTCGGATAGTGATGGCTTGCAGCATAGCCTGGCCATCGTCGCTCAGCAGGCTGTCGACCTTTTCAAGGTAGGTGTTCAAATACTGGTGGCCGACGGCTTCAATCATCTCAACAGAGATCAGTCGATCGTAGCGACCTGTCAGCTCACGATAATCCTGCTTTAGCAGGGTGATTTTATCGTCAAGCCCCTCTTCTTGAATGCGCCGGGCGGTATGGGCGTACTGCTCTTCAGAAATGGTGGTGGTAGTGACATGGCAGCCACGGGTTTTGGCGGCGTGTATTGCAAGACCACCCCAGCCAGTACCAATTTCTAGCAAGTGGTGTTCTGGGCGTACATCTAGCTTTTCGAGCATGATGTCGAGTTTGTAGGTAGACGCTTCTTCCAGGCTGGCTTCTGGATAAGGGAATACAGCGCTCGAGTACATCCAGTGGCGTTGATCAAGAAACGTGGCAAACAGGTCATTGCCAATATCGTAGTGTGCCGAGATATTACGCTTTGAACCGGAAAGGCTATTACGTTGGAAGCGATAGGCAGCGCCAAGCAGCCAGCGGGTGAAACGGGCGCTTCCGTTTTCCATTTTACCGTTTACGTGATCCAGATTGGCCGCAAACAAACGCACCAAGGCCACTAAGTCATCAGCATCCCAGTCGCCATCCATATAGGATTCAGCTGCGCCCACTGTGCCGCCAAACGCGAGCCTTTTCCAGGCGCGGGAGTGACGAATCACAACGGTCACTTGAAGCGGCCCTTCTTGACCCAGGTGGTGACACTGATTGCCTTCAATTAAGGTGATACGGCCACCCTGGAAGGCATCTAATTGAGCCATCAGGCGAGGCTTCAACCAGCGAGTCAAACGATCCTGGTTAACCGGTTGTATGTCAGGGGGCGTAGAACGCAGGGTCGTCATTTTGAAGTTTCCTTGCGCTTAGGGTGGTTATAAACGGGGATGCGCTTCAGCCAGAGGCGAAACGCTTCAAAATGAATTCCCGCCACGGTTTTCAGGCTCATCCAAGGCTGGCGTGCAAGGGTTGCTAATAGAACGCCGCGTGTCGCTGGCGCAGCCTCTAAGGTAAGCGTGGCGTCGAAATGGCGCTGCCCGCTTTGCCAGTTTTCCATGTGTAGATAGAGCTGATCGCCGGGTGCGTTGAGCTTCCAGCGGTAGGTCATTTCCATGGGGTTAAACGGCGACACATGCATGGCTTTATCAAAGCTTGCATGATGGCTATGACGAGTTGGATCGATCCGACAGGCATAGCAGGTACGCTCTTTCCAGGGCATATTAGTGACTTCACCAACGACAGCCGCCAGCCTGCCAAGATGGTCATAGGCGTAGTACATCGAAACAGGATTGAAGACCGTGCCAAAGGTGCGCAATTGGGTCAGTACGTAAATCTTGCCATTGGGGGCACTACCCAGCTGACGAATTAGCTCTTCGCGTACCGCTGTACGCAATGGCTTATCAGTAGGGCCGAGATAATCTTCGCGACGAAAGCGTGCTAGTGCCGGCCTTCGGGCGCTAAAGCAAGGCACATTGTCAAATAGGCTCGGCAACTCATCCAAGTCGAGCCACGCCATCCAAACGCGGTAACTGAAAGCGTGCTCCTTAGGAGTGAAGCGACGATGGCGCAAGGTGCCGCGGTAAATACGCGAGCGAGGCACGGTAATCATCCGAGCCCCTCCCCAACGCTGTTAGTGGGCATCAGGTCATGAGCCGGGAGTGCTGTGGGCGTTGTTGGCGGCGCAGCGGCTTCATCACAACCTAGTGCTTGGGCAACCCGCAGCGCGCTCCATACCCCATCTTCGTGAAAGCCATTGCGCCAGTAAGCGCCGCAGAAGTGAGTGCGCCGAGCAACCGAGGATATCTCGTCATGGCGCATTTGCGCTGCCTGTCCTGCCAGTGTGAACTGTGGGTGGGCATAGGTATAACGTCCGAGCACTTTCGCAGGGTCAATGCTATTGGAATCGTTAAGCGTGACGCAAAAAGTAGTCTCGGCCTCTTTCAATCGCTGCAGAATATTCATGTTGTAGGTAACAGACACCCGCTCGTCTGCTCCTCGACCATCTAAACGGTAGTTCCAGCTAGCCCAGGCGCGCTGCCGCCGGGGCAGCAGCGATGTGTCGGTATGCAGCACGACCTCGTTATCTTGATAAGGCATGGCGGCAAGAATGTCTTGTTCAGCGGGTGTCGGGTCGCCGAGCATCGCTAGTGCCTGATCGGCGTGGCAAGCCAGCACCACATGATCAAAGCGTTGTGTGCCTTGTGCCGTGGTGATCATTACGCCGGTGGCATTTCGCTCAATGCGCGTGACAGGCGTATTCAGATGAATGCGCGCTGCGTATGGCGCTGTCATGCTGGGAATATAGCGTTTCGAGCCGCCAACTAAGGTGTGCCATTGAGGGCGGTGGTTAACCGACAGCAAGCCGTGATTGCGAAAAAAACGCACGAAGAACGTCAGCGGAAAGGCGCGTAGATCGCCAATACTCGCAGACCAAATAGCGGCCCCCATGGGCAGCAGATAACGTCGCTGAAAAGCGTCACCGTAGCCATGTTGGTCAAGGTATTCGCCTAGCGTTGTGTTGCTAGGAAGGCGCTTGGCCTCTAAGTCAGCCGTTGCTTGTTTGTTAAAGCGCAAGATGTCGCGTAATAGACGATAAAAAGCGGGGCTAAGTAAGTTGCGCCGCTGGGCAAACAGCGAGCCTAGCGTATGGCCGTTATATTCAAAATCAACATCAGTTTCATGCACCGAAAAACTCATTTCGGTGGCTTGGCTAGGCACTTCGAGTGTTTCTAGTAAGCGTTGGAAATGCGGGTAGGTCCAATCATTGAAAACAATAAAGCCCGTGTCGATAGCGTAGGACTGCCCCCCGACCTCCACGTCCATCGTGGCCGTGTGCCCACCAAGACGCCCGTCTGCTTCAAACAGAGTGACTTCATGTTGGGAGGATAAGTACCAACCCGCTGCCATGCCGCTAATACCGCTGCCGATAATGGCGATACGCTGTGAAGCCATGTTGCTCATTGCTGTACCTCTTGGCGCCTTGTCATACGTAGGCCGATATGACGACGCAGCGCAGGCGGTAAAATTCCTAAACATTTCACCAGATAGGTGAAGCGACGCGGAAAGTGAATATCCAGCCTTCCTTTGACAAGACCGGCAATGATGGCATCGGCCGCTTGTTCCGCGGTGACTTGCATGGGCATTGGAAAATCATTGCGATCGGTCAACGGGGTTTTAACAAAACCTGGGTGAATGACGCTGACATCAATGCCTTCTTGATCGAGGTCGAGACGTAATGACTCCAAAAAGTAACTGACAGCCGCTTTTGAGGCGCCATAGGCTTCGGCTCTGGGCAGCGGTAAATAGGCAGATGCACTAGAGGTGGCGGCTAGGCGAGCAGGTTTACCCTCTTTGCGGGCAGCTCTTAATAACGGCAGGGCTGCCTCCACGCCATACAGGGTGCCAAACAGGTTTGGGGTGAAAACCCGCTCAATCAGCGCCATATCAAAATGCTGCGCGTCTAGATATTCGCAGGTGCCTGCATTGAATAAGGCAATATCCAGTGCGCCCAGCCATGTGCTGATCTGTTCACCCGCCGCAATCACCGCTTGGTGGTCGCTGATATCAACGGGGAGCGAATAAGCATTGGGATGACCAGCACATAAATCATCGAGCGCCTCTTGGTTTCGAGCACTCAGCACAACATGGTGACCTTGGGCGATGAGCTTTGTGGCAAGCGCTTCACCAATGCCTGACGTGGCACCAGTGAGCCAAATGCGTTGGGGCGTTTTCCATGTGCTCATCATGCTCTCCTGTAATGGCCTGTTAGCATGCAACCTGTATGCAAATAAACGGCATATATCAGCTAATGCGCCGTTTTAACCAACGTATGACACGTCCCATGACTGGTAAGTGTTCATACAACATGGCGCCTGCATCGAAATAGTCGCGGTGCTTTGAAACCCGACCATCCTCTGCAAATGTTAGGGCACTGCATCCCGCGACACGGATCGGTTTGCCCTGGGCTAATCGGGGGTGAATGAACTCCATTGTCCAGGTTACAAATGCTTGATTAGCCACCTGTTGTTGCGTGTGATAAGTAAATTGGCAACGTTCAACGTTTTCGTACATGGTGGCGAAATAGCGCTTTAGCGCCGATCGCCCTTCAATGTGATGTAGCGGATCATTGAAGATAACTTCCTCAGTATATACCTCGTATAGTTTTTCTGTACAGGTATTGTCTAGTTTATTAAAAAAGGCGCAGAAATTCGCCAAAGCTTGGTCGTTAGGCATCACGCAGTCCTGTGGTGGTTAAGAAAAATCAGCAAACGATGAAGCGAGGAGAAAGCAGTCGATCGATTTGCATCACCGCAGCGCAGGCGATGCAAAAGAGAGGAGTTATTTCGAGAGCGCTTTAAAGGCATCCAGGGCACGCTGGCGCGCTGCTTTATGGTCAACGATGGGGGCTGGGTAATCCGTTGGGTTCAGCATGTCCTGGGGCGGCGCATGGCGAGCTTTTTTAGGCAGTGGTTTTAACTCGGGCAGCCAATGGGTAATAAATTCACCCTCTGGATCAAAGCGCGTTGACTGGGTAGTGGGGTTAAAAATACGAAAATAGGGCGCTGCATCCGTGCCTGTTGATGCCGCCCACTGCCAGCCGCCGTTATTGGCGCAAAACTCACCGTCGATTAAATGGCGCATAAAAAATGCCTCACCGCGCCGCCAGTCAATCAGTAAGTGCTTACTTAAAAACATCGCGGTGATCATGCGCAGGCGGTTGTGCATCCAGCCCGTAGTCACTAGCTGGCGCATGGCCGCATCGACAATCGGATAGCCGGTACGGCCCTCACACCACGCTTGAAAGCCTTTATCGTCGTCACGCCAGCGGAGCTGCTTGGTGTGCTCTTGAAAAGGTTGGTGACGGCAAACCTGGGGAAAGCCTACCGCGACGTGCTGATAAAATTCACGCCAAATAAGCTCATTCACCCAGCTGGTCAGCCCCTCATCTCCATCGGCCAAGTGGCCACCATTTTCGCTCATCACGGCTTGAAGGCATTGGCGATAGGAGATCATACCCAGCGCTAGATAGGGCGAAAGTTCGCTGGTGCCGCGAACGTTTGGAAAGTCTCGCTGCTGCTTATAGTGCCGTCCACGAAAGCGTAAAAAACGTTCGAGATTGTCACTAGCCGCCTCTTCTCCAGCAGGCCAGAGGCGTTTATCAACGGGGTCATTATCCAGCGATGGAAGCGCGGGCAGTGGGTCGCTATTGATCTCTAGCGGAGATTGCACGCCTGGGGTATCACGTAAGGCAAGCTGCTGTGCAGTCACCTGCTTGTGCCAAGCTTTCGAAAACGGTGTAAATACGCCGTAATAATCGCCTTTTCCGGTCAATAAACTGCCAGGGGCGAAGGCGACGGCGTCATGGTGACCCTGAGCGGTGATCCCTGCTTGTTTAAAAGCATCAAGCACCGATTGATCGCGATGTTGCTCGTTCAGCGCATACTCATAGTTAAAGTGGAGTTGAGTAATCTGGTGCTCGTGGGCGATATCAAGCAACACCTGAGCCGCTTCGTCATAGTGATCAATATCACGATGCAAAAGTGGAATATTAAGCCCGTTAAGCGACGCTTTGATCGCCGCAACACTGCGTGCCCAGAAGTCGAGCTTAGTCGCCCCGTGGCCATGTGTTTGCCATTGAGCCACGCTGCGTAAGAAAACGGCCACCACGGGGCCGTTGGCAGCCGCAGCGGCAAGCGCGGAGTTATCGTGAATGCGTAAGTCGCTACGCAGCCAAACGAGCTGCAGATTCATGCGATATCCTTATCATCGGTAACGTTAACTAGCATCCGATACCTCAGAGAATTCCCGATTCGCGCAACAAGGGGCGAAGTCGTGAAATGGCTTGCGGCAGGTCGTCGCCTAACATCTGCACCGGACCGTCACGCAGCTCATTTTCTCTTAATCGCGCCACTTCCCCACACACCCCAATAGGAACATTTAACGCTTCTGTGGCCTGGGGAAGTGCGCGACCAATGTAGTCGTCGCTTTCTCGCTGGCCACTGGAAAGCAGTACCATCGATGAGTGCAATCGGGATACGGCTTGAGGAAGGTCCTCCAGCGCTAATGAGCGGTCAAACAGTTGTACGCGGTAGCCCTGTTCGCTGGCCATGAGCGCACACATTAAAACCCATAGCGGGCCGGGGTCATCAGGCATCGCACTTAGCAGGATTAACGGGCCGCGCGTTGCCTGATTGGCATAGTGCAGGCGAATGCCTACCTGGCTACGCAGAAAGGCTTCAAAGGTGCGGCGCACAAGGTCATCGGGCTGGCTGGCCCATTTGGCTTCAAGGGTAAGAATAACGGGCTGCCAGAGCTCATTAATCGCGACGCTTAAGGGATATAGCGCCAGACTCTGGTGGTACAGCGCTTCCAGCTTGGGAAGGTCAACCGCTTCTATGGTGGACTGCAACAACTGTCGTTGGCTGGCCCAGTCGCCAGTATTCGGCGATGGTGTTTCTACCGTTTCAGGTTGATCAAGTAAATCAACCACTTGGCTAACCGGAACGCCGCGGTTTAGCCATTGTAAAATACGCTCAATGCGAGTGATATCGTCTTGCGCGTATAGACGATGGCCCTTGGGGGTGCGTTGTGGACGAATTAAACCGTAGCGACGCTCCCAGGCACGAAGAGTGACCGAGTTCACACCCGTCAGGCGGGAAACTTCCCTAATCGGATAAAGCGGGGTATCGGGTGGGTGGGTCGCCTTGATGCTCATGGGCGCCATTGCCTCTTGGTTGCCTGCAAATAAGCGTGCAGGGATCTGTCAATAATTGTCGTGGCGATGCTTCAGCGCCTGACTGGCGGTTTGGCCACATAATCGGGTCGTTATTAATCGTATAGATAGCTAAACGCTATTATAGCCACCTTTGTACAACTTGTGGCTTCTGGGTACAACCTTTCCTGTAGGTGCGGAAAAGTTAAGTTTAGTTTCTAATTTCAGACAGGCCGGCCTAATAGGGCCTGGCCCAGTTCATCACCTGATAACCAAGCATCCTCGACACGACTACCTTTAAAGCTATCACCACAGAGTGCTAGGCCACTTGTACTGTATAAGTATGGCTGATGACCTGCCTGTGCTGGCTGAGCATAGCGCCAGCGGTGTGCCCCGAGTTCAATGACATTCGGTAGCTCTATATCATCGGGCAGTAGCGATACAAATGCTGCTAGCAACTGTTGGGCGACACTGTCGCTGTCACTCTCAATATGTGCATCGCTCCAATCCAGCTGAGCAAGCAAGCTAATGCTTTCCGGCTGATGTTCACGGCCAGGCTTGGTGTGATTGCGTGACGCTAGACGAAGCACCGGATGCTGTGTGTGAACGGTGTGCCACGCTGATGCTACCTTCGCTATGGGGGGTAATGGCTCCTCGAAAATAACTCAACCTGTTCAGCATCCCTACTGGGGTTTGGCCTCACAGGCAGTTGCCAGTGTTCGGTTCCCACTCTGCTAATAATGCCTTGGCCTGAAGCGGCGGGGCACTGATAACCACCACGTCAAAAGGCCCGTGAATTGATCCGCGAGTATCCTGGAGCTGTCAGCCCGCAGCCATCTTATCAAGCGTTGTAATGTGGGTTTCAAGCGTCATGGAGGCATTCGGTAAGGCGTTAAGCGTATCGGCTAGATGGCGGGTGATTACGCTCATACAGGGCGTGCCGGTATAGCGTAGCTGAGCGTCATTGTGTGTTTGCCAGCCGGATGCACTAGCCTGATAACGAGATGTGGGCCAACTAGCGACACAACCAGCGGCCTGCCACTCGGCTACTTTATTGGCGAATCGTTGATTGCGTACAGTGAACGCTTGAACACCTAGCTTCAGTGCCGTTGAGGGACGTCGTTTACTTGACATACGACTGCCGGGGTTACGCGCTTTATCAAACAACGCCACCTCAACAAACCATAGGAGTGACACCATGCGGGTATTAATCACCGGAGGTAGCGGCTTTGTTGGTCAGCGGCTCTGCCAGCAACTCCTCACCCAGGGGCATGATGTGCAGGTGGTTTCCCGGGCCCCGTATCAGGTGCGTGGTAGGTTGCCAAAAGCCTGCGATATTCGTGATAGCGCTCAGGCATTTATGGACACCCCTCCGGCGGTGTTGGTGAACCTTGCCGGTGAGTCGATTGCTGCAAAGCGCTGGAGTAACAGCCAAAAAGAGACACTAATTCGCTCTCGTATCGACAGTACGCAGCAACTGATGACGCTTTGTGAACAGCTCAAAGCCAACGGGCAAGCGTTACCCAGCGCGATGATTAGCGGCTCTGCGATGGGCTATTACGGCGATCAAGGCGACAAAGTGGTGGATGAAACAACGTCGCCAAGCGATGAGTTTGCTCATCAGCTTTGTGCGCAATGGGAAGCGGCGGCAAAACCGATTGAGGCGATGGGCGTTCGCTTAGCGATACTGCGGATTGGTTTAGTGCTTGAAGCGGGAGGCGGTACGCTGCAGAAGATGCTGCCACCCTTTAAGCTCGGACTTGGGGGGCGTTTTGGCAGTGGCGCACAGTTTATGCCCTGGATTCATCGTGATGATCTTGTGGCAGCGATTATGTTTTTGATGAACGAATCAACGCTTTCAGGCGCATTTAATGGCAGTGCACCGCACCCGGTGACAAATGCTGAGTTCACAAAAACGTTAGCTAAGCAGCTTCACCGGCCGGCGATTTTCCCCGTGCCCGCTTTTGTACTAAAAGCGGGCTTCGGAGAAATGTCGCAGCTGTTGCTGACCGGGGCCGATATGCGCCCTGCACGCCTGACCGAGGCTGGGTTTACCTTTCAGTACCCGACACTCGATAAGGCGTTAGCGGCGATTCTTTAGTCTTTCCGCGTTAGGCGTTGGGATCGACGGTGATTATCACTCGTACGGAATCAAGCCGTAAGCGGGTGTTTTCTATTGCGTCGCTGAGCGCTTGGCGCTCTTGCTTCAGCGCCTCAAGTTCTTCACTACGAACAGCTGGATTATGCTCTGCCAGGGCAGTCAAGCGGGCTAGTTCGGCATCTAACTGAGCTCGCATACGTGTTTCAGCGCTTTCTACGATGCTGGGCAGTTCACGTTCGGCTTCACCTTCCCCCTGAATGAGGAGCGCACGCAGCTGGTCATGGCGGCTTTTGATCAAATCTCGTGCCAGTGATTTGTTCACTTTCTGTAGATTCTTGCCAAGGCCAGTGAAGGAGATCTTGCGGGTTAAGTTTGCGCCTGACTCATCAAGTAGGACGCGCACTGCCGTAGGCGGTAGGAAGCGGTTGAGATGTAGCGACTTAGGTGCAGGGCAATGGGTGCGGAACACCAGTTCAGCCATTAAACGGCCGCTGGGAATGGCGGGATGGCGTAATAGCGCCAACGCGGTGTTTCCCATCGTGCCATCTAAGATGCGCTCCATCATTTCGCGTAGCAGCGGGTGTTCCCAAGAGAGTCGCTGAATATCGTCTCGTGCAAGCGCTAACGAACGGCTGTAAGTAGCCGAGAAGCCCTCTTCACCTTTCACTAGCCCGGGGAGCCCATCCAGCATGTGTTGGCTAGGCTGCAAATAAAGCAAGCCATTGCCAATCTCTTGACTGTCTACACCAAAAATATCCAGGGCGCGCTCTACAAAACGCGGCAACGCTGGGTCTTCATCCAACTCACGCACCGCATCAATTACCTGCTGAGCACGGGCAGGGCGGCAGGCATTTAGCTCTAGCAGTCGGTTACGACCTGCGTCCCGTTCAGCCAACTTGGCGGTGAACATTTCACGGGTTTCTTCGATGATCTCATTGAGCATTTCATCATCGAGTAACGCATCGGCCAGGGCATCGCCAAACGCATCAAAGAGGTCGCTGCCAATGCCGTGAGGCGCGCTAAAAGCATCCATGCCTTCGTGATACCAGCGCAGCAGACGCTCACCTGGGCTGCCAGTGAAGGTGGGAGCATGGAGCTCAATGGTGTGGCGCTGCCCTATCCGGTCGAGGCGGCCGATACGCTGCTCCAGCTGGTCGGGATGCTGGGGCATATCAAACATCACTAAGTGGCGGCAGAACTGAAAGTTGCGGCCTTCCGAACCGATTTCAGAACACACCAGCACTTGGCAACCGTCTTCTTCATCGGCAAATGCCGCTGCGGCCCGGTCACGTTCGACCAGCGATAGCCCTTCGTGGAACACCGGTGCGTGATAGCCACCTAGCACGCGCAGTCCCTCGGCAAGTCCTTCAGCGGTTTCTCTGTGGTGAGCAATAATCAGTACTTTGTCGTTGGCAAAGCCGCTGTCGCTATCGTCGCTAAGCTTTTCCAGCAGCCAGTTTACCCGTGGGTCGATATGCCACCAGGATTCAGTGTTAAGCGGGTCGTTGCTAAGCTCGCGATACATAGTGTCTGGATAGATCAACACGTCCGGATGATCCATGCCCGTTTCAATCAGCAACTCGTCCAGGTAGTCATCATCGCGCTCCAAGCGACGCAGCACGCGCCGATAGGCCGATGGGAGTTCCAACTGAGCTAGGTGCAGGCGACGTTCTGGGAATCCTCCCACATGACGGCGGCTGTTGCGGAACATGACGCGCCCGGTACCGTGACGATCAAGCAGAGCATCGCGTAACTGAGCGCGAGCAGCATTCTGCTGTTCGGTACTTGCTTCAAGGTTGCATAACGTTGCTAGCAGCGCCTGGCTGTCGCGGTCGTCTGCTACATTATTGACCCGTTCACGTGCCTCGACGGTATTGGGAAGCTCATCCAAGGCATCAATGGCTTGAGCGACAGCGATGTAATGATGCTCTTCGTCTTTAAAGCGTTCGATGTCGTGGTAACGCTCGGCATCTAACAAGCGCAGGCGAGCGAAATGGCTCTCAACCCCCATCTGTTCTGGCGTAGCCGTCAGCAGTAATAAGCCAGGGATATCAGCAGCGAGCTGCTCAACGCACTGATAGCCTGGGCCACTGCCATCAGGGCTCCAGTCGAGGTGATGGGCTTCATCGACGATCAGCAGGTCAAAGTGGCTCGCCAGGGCCTGTTCTTGACGATGCGTGTTGGCGAATAGCCAACCTTGACTGGCCAGTACTATTTGGGCGCTTTCAAATGGGTTGGCGCTACCGTGGGCGAGACTTTGCTGCTCATCTAGCAAACTTACCTTGAGTGAGAAACGGCGTAAAAGCTCTACAAGCCATTGGTGAGTAAGGCTGTCAGGCACCAAAATTAATGCGCGTTCTACTCGGCCAGCCAGCAGTAGGCGGTGTAGAACCAGCCCAGCCTCAATCGTTTTACCCAGCCCAACCTCATCCGCAAGCAGGACACGTGGCGCATGGCGGCCTGCCACTTCGTCAGCGATATAAAGCTGGTGGGGAATCAGGTCGATACGCGGCCCAGCAAAGCCCAGGGCGCTGTGCTGCTCGATGCGCTGATAATGGTGCAGCGTGCGAAAGCGCAGATCGAACCAATCATTGCGATCAACCTGGCCAGTTAGCAGTCGGTCGCGTGCCTGATCAAACTGCATAGTGTCGGCGAGCTTTGCCTCAGATAGTTCTCGAGGGTTGCCATCGCTATCTTCGCCAATATAGGTGATTAAGCCGTGGGTCTCTTTGCTATCGTCTACGATCATCTGCCAGCCATCAGCAGAAATCACGCGGTCGCCACCGCCGAACATGACGCGAGTTAAGGGGGCTTGGCGAGTGTTGTACGTACGGGTTTCCTGGCTGGCACTGAACAAAATGGTAACGCTACGGGCGTCGCAGTTAAGCACGGTGCCGAGTCCAAGCTCAGCCTCGCCGTCGCTAATCCAACGCTGGCCGGGAGAAAAATCGCTCATGATGCCTCGAGGAAGTCTACAGAAACAGGTTGTACGCCACCGGGGCAGGTTTCCGGTGGCAACAGGGCGGGGGATTCTAACGCAAAGCGGCGGGGGGATTAAGGTCTATCGTGGTCAATCTTTTAACCAGCGTTCCAGCTGGGCTCGGGTTAACTCGCCAACGTGGACATCCTGCGTGTTGCCCTGGCGATCAAAAAGTACCGTGGTGGGTAGGCCTGGCGCTTGAAATTGCGCCATTAGCGTTTGGCTTGGGTCACGCAGCGCGTAGCGAAAATCCAGTCCTTGCTCGTCTAAATAGCGCACGACGGGCAGTAAGTCCTCGCCTTGGTTCGCGATTACCACACTGACATCGTCACGCTTGGCTGCCTCTTCAAGCAGCGGCATCTCCCGCAGGCAGGGTGGGCACCAGGTCGCCCATAGATTAACGATAATAAGGTCACCGCTCTCAGCCAGCGAAGGGAGATGCACTGCGTTGCCGTCCACATCGTCCAACGTCACCTCCGGCAACGCATCAATAGCAAATTCATTGCCTAAGGGGGCAAGCGTTACCAAGACCAGCCACAGGCTTGTCGTGCCAACCAACAGGGCAAGGCCGCCGATAAGCGACAGCAGCCGCTTGCGCAGTGTCCAGGCTGTCCAAATTAACCCCGCGATTAGGCCACCCAGCGCGTTGTAACCGGGTTGCCATAGCTTGAGCGCCTCGAGCGGTTCTGCGCTGTAGCTTTCCCAGTTGAGCACGACAAAAACAATTCGAGCCGCCAGTAGCCATACCACCAGTAGCCCGTTGAACCAGCGCCCATGCTGAGAAGACGTTAATCCCAACAGATAGCGGCTAGCCAATAACAGCAGTAGGGCGCAGCCGAGGGCATATAGCCTAGGGGTGGAGATCAGCAGTGGTCCAATGGCAATCGCATTCATGATTTTTCCGTTAAGCAGGTACACTGGTGAACCATACCACGCACGTTAAACATTACGGAGATGTCTATGCCGCAACCCGCTTTCGACATACTGCGGGCGCTGGCCATTGGGTCGCAGGCGCTGGGTTTAATGCTGATTATTACGCTGGAAACCGTAATGGGCGATGCTGCGCGCCCCTGGCAAGGGGGTGTGCTGGCTGTCATGGTCGCGTCGGCGCTTACGATTGCGCTGGTGCGACTGTACCAAAATAAGCGTTACCAAAAACAGATGGCTGAGCGTCGCCAAAATGCGGATGAAGAGGAGGAGCGTTAGAAAGCGTTGCTTGTGTTTTTGGCGTTACGGTTCCAGATTAAGAGAAGTCCCGCGCTGGACAGTCGGGGCACTTAATATACTGGGAGCGACCAATAATATGATTAATAAGCGCACATTAGCCACCGCCGTTGCGGCCTCATCACTCGCTTTAGCGGGCATGGCCCAGGCGGAGGTCAAAGTTGGCTTCTTGGGCGGCTTTACCGGGGGAATTGAAAGCCTGACGCCACCCATTTTTGCAGGTGCTCAGCTTGCCGTTGCGCAGATAAATGAGCAGGGCGGCATCTTGGGTGGGCAAACATTGGAAATGCCTTCCGGGGATACCACCTGCTCGGATGCATCGGCTGCGTCTAACGCCGCAGATCGTATGGTGAACTCTGAGCAAGTCACCGCGATTGTCGGCGCTTTATGTACTGGGGCGACGGTTGCCGCTGCTAATAACGCCGCGGTTCCCGGTGGTGTGTTGATGGTCTCACCTGCGTCAACGGCCCCCGCTGTCTCTGAGTTAGACGACAACGACTTAGTTTTCCGTACCGTGCCATCGGATGCCTTCCAGGGCGAAATGCTTGCTAAGCTACTGCTTGATAAAGGTATCGACTTTGTCGCGGTGACCTACGTTAACAACGACTATGGCCGTGGCTTATCGGATGCCTTCAGTGGCGCCTTTGAAGCGGGCGGTGGCGAAATAGCCGAAAACCTCGCACATGAAGATAACCGTGCCGACTATCGCTCTGAGCTTGGCTCGCTGTCTTCGAGTGGCGCAGACACGCTGGTCGTGCTGGCCTATGCCGATACCTCCGGCCAGACGGTACTGCGCCAAGCCTACGAAAGCGGCATGTTCACCCAGTATGTGGGCGCCGATGGCATGGTGGGGGATAGCTTAATAGAAGCGATTGGCGCAGACGTGCTAGACGGCATGATCGCCACACGGCCTGGTAGCCCTGATCTCCCCGGCACGGACATCTTTAATGAAGCGGCAACTGCGGCAGATATTGATCCTAGTGCCGTGTTTGCTGCCCAGGCTTATGACGCGGCTTTCCTAGTAGCGTTGGCTATTGAGCAAAATGGCAGTGCCGAGCGTGAAGGGCTTTCTGAAGCGCTACGCAGTGTTTCCAGTGCGCCAGGCGAAGTGATACTGCCGGGTGAGTGGGAAAAAGCGCTTGAGCTGATCGCAGCGGGTACCGAGATCAACTACGAAGGCGCCTCTGGCTCTCATGAATTTGATGAAAACGGCGACGTGCCTGGGGTTGTTGTGGAAATGGTGGTAGAAGACGGCTCGTTCACCGGCAAGGGCTTGGTTGACCTCTAGTCAAAATGACGTTCTTTAAGCAATAACCGAAACGCCCCAGGCGAGCCTGGGGCGTTTTTTTAGCACTGTAAGTTTTTAACACTGTGAGTTTTTAGCACTGTGAGGACGTTAACCGAGGGTTTTAATTTTCTCTGGCAACAGACCTTTCGGAGCAAAGCGTAGTACCAGGGTAATCAGCATACCGATTACTAGAACCCGCGCTTGCAGTGCCCGGCTATCCATATTGCTAGGCGCTTCCCAGCCGAAGGCGTTTTCCCCCAGCGTGACCGCTAGTTGCATTAAAAATAGCGCCAACGGCTCTGACATAATCCAAATGATATAAACCGCGACCGCCCCAAAAATGGTGCCAAGGTTATTACCTGGGCCACCTAAAATAACCATGACCAGCACCAGGAAGGTGTGGTTGAGAGGCAAGTAGCCTTGAGGATCAAACAGGCTGTTAAAGGTGCCCAGCATGCCGCCGCCAAGGCCCATCAAAATGCAGCCTAATACGAAAATCTCCAAGCGCCGCTTATTGATATTTTTACCCATGGCCGCTGACGAGACTTCGTTATCGCGAATCGCACGAATCATTCTTCCCCAGGGGGCGTGGTAAGCCCTATGGAGTAAAAAGAAAATCACTGCGATCACGACAGCTGTCACTGAGAGATAAATCGCTCGGGAAAGCGTAAAGCCGAGTTCCGCCGGGCCGGGGGTCGGCCAAGGAAGAGGTGATACCGTGGCCGTGCCACGCGTCAGCCAGTCGGAATTTTTCAAAAAAGCTTTGATGATTTCCGCGATACCCAGGGTGGCAATGGCGAGGTAGTCACTGCGTAGGCCAAGGCAAACGTGGCCAATAAAGTAGCCAACGCCGCCAGCCAGCGCGCCACCTACAATCCAGCCCACCCAGGCCGGCAAGCCAAATCCGCCAATAAAGCCCGCTTGAGACTGTATTTGGCTGGTCACTTCGCGCAGCAGGCTGATGACAATCAAATAGAGTACGATCCCGATCACGATGGCGAGCACGGTGCGTAGCTTTTTCGGCACGCCGAATCGGTCAAGCTTTGTCACTCCGACGACGATCAAGGTTGCCGCAATGCCATACAGCAGAACTTGGCCGAGTTCTCCCGGCAGTTCGGTACCCCAGAATGCGTCATTCACCGGGACGCTAAATAGCATGGCGCAGAAGCCGCCGAGCGCGACGAAGCCCATGACGCCAGCATTAAACTGCCCGGCATAGCCCCATTGAATCGTTAGGCCCAGGGCAAGAATGGCGTAACAAGCAGCCTCTACCAGCATACGCGTGCTGTAGGCCGCTCCCATTATCGCGTAGACCGCTAGCACGGCAGCTAATAGAGCGCCAAACAGCACCAGTTCGCGCAACGGAAAGCGCCGTTCAGGAGTGGCATCTTTGGGCGTGTAAGCAGGATTACGGTTTTTTGTGGAATGGCTCATTAGATCACCTTGCCTTTAAACAGGCCGGTAGGACGCCACACTAAGATGGCCACCAAAATAAAGAACGGCACCACAATTTTGTACTCAGTGCCTACAAAGGCGAGGTTGGAGGGGAGCTCTAGCCAGGTAGGTAGACTGTCGCGGAAAGGACGCAGGAGAACATTCCAATTAAATACTGCCAGGGTTTCTGCAAAGCCGACGACAAATCCTCCTGCAATGGCCCCGTAGGGGTGGCCTACGCCGCCGACAATGGCCGCCGCGAAAATAGGCAGTAGCAGGAAGAAACTTAGGTCAGGTTTAAACGTGACGTCTAATGACAACAGGGTGCCCGCAATTGCCGCCAGTGCGCCAGCAATCACCCAAGTGACGGCTACGATGGTGTTGGTATTAATGCCAGATGCCTGGGCAAGCTCGGGGTTGTCTGACATGGCGCGCATGGCTTTGCCAAGTCGCGAGCGATTGAGGAATAGGTGTAGGGCGACCACGGCCACTAGCGTAATCACAAACAGATAAATCTGTGGTTCGGTAATCACGATGGGAGCTCTAACTCCCTCGAAAGGCAGCGCGAGACGGAAGATTTCTTTGCGGTCGTCGACGTATAAGCTCTGACCGCCGGTGCCTGAGAATAGCCGGATAAGCCCTTGGAGCATAAGTGTCACGCCCAGCGAGCCAATCACCATCACGATAGGCTTGACGCCATGGGCGCGTAGCGGCTTATAAAACGCTTTATCAATGCCTACTGCCAGCGCTGCAGTAAGCAGCATCGCTAGCGGCAGCATGATGAGCGCCGTCGGCACCCCAATACTGGCGCCCACCGCTGGGAAGGCGGTCGTCAGGAGCAGCACCATGAAGGCACCAAACGTCATGATGTCGGCATGGGCAAAGTGGGCAAAGCGCATAATGCTAAAAATGAGCGTGACGCCAATGGCGCCAATGGCATAAATAGAGCCAGTGACGCTACCTGCAATCACCACGTTATTGATAAAAAAGACCAGTTCGTTCACGCGTTTCTCCCCCGGGCTAGCCGCCCAAAAAGCTTTTGGCGACGTCAGGGTCAGCCAGTAACGCAGCCCCCGTGTCTGTAAAGCGGTTTTGTCCCGCCGCCAGCACAAAGCCTTTATCGGCAATGGCTAAGGCCTGTTTAGCGTTCTGTTCCACCATCAAAATGCCCACGCCGGCAGCGTTAATTTTTTTAACCCGGTCAAAAATTTCATTCATGTAAAGGGGCGACAAGCCAGCGGTTGGCTCATCCAGCAGCAGCAGACTAGGTTCAGCCATTAGCGCACGACCCATGGCGACCATTTGGCGCTGGCCACCGGAAAGCTCTCCTGCAGGCTGGTGGCGCTTCTCAACGAGAGGGGGGAAGAAGTCGTAAACCTGCTCCAGCATGCGCCTTACGTTTTGCGGTTTTAGATAGGCGCCCATTTCCAGGTTTTCTTTCACCGTCAGGCTGGGGAAAACGTTTTTCTCCTGGGGGACAAACCCCATGCCACGCTCAACCAACTGATTCGGCGGCAGGTTATGGATCGGCTGCCCGTTAAGCAAAATCTCGCCTTGATTAACGTTCAGCAGCCCAAATACTGCTTTTAGCATAGTGGATTTGCCAGCCCCGTTAGGGCCAACAATGACACCGACTTCATCGGAATACAGGGTCATATTGACCCCGTTAAGGATATTCATACTGCCATAGCCGCCGTGCACATCGCGTGCCTCGAGCAGTGGCTGTGGGGATGACGGTGTGGATGACATAAACGCGTCTCAGCTGGGCCGCACTGCGGTGAACAATGGCGACCATGTTGTTGTGGCTATTGTTTAGGTGACAAACTCAGCGCTATCAAGCGGCATCAGTACCGAAATAGGCTTCTATAACGGCCGGATTGTTTTGTATTTCTTCAATTGAACCCTCAACCATAACGCTGCCTTGTGCCAGTACAATCACTGGATCGCAGAGCCGCGAAATCATATCCATATCGTGCTCAATCACCAGAAAGGTATAGCCCATTTCGCGATTTAAACGTTCGATGTTGCCCATTAAGTCGCCGAGTAGCGTGCGGTTTACACCGGCGGCAATTTCGTCTAACAGCACGACTTTGGCATCGGTCATCATCGTGCGGCCAAGCTCTAGCAGTTTTTTCTGACCACCCGATAAGTTGCCCGCAAGCTCGTTACGTACATGATGCAAGCCAACAAACTCAATGACTTCCAGTGCGCGGCGGCGTACCTCTGCCTCCTGGCTGCGGACCAGAGCAGGCTTGAACCAGGTGTTGAATAGACGTTCCCCTGCTTGGTTGGGTGGCACCATCATCAAGTTTTCCAGCGCGCTCATTTGGCTGAACTCATGGGCGATTTGGAAGGTGCGCAGTAACCCTTTGTGGAAACGTTGATCAGCGCTTAGCGACGTAATGTCTTCACCGTCCAGCAGAATGCGGCCACTATCTGGCGTAAGTGCGCCCGCAATTAAATTGAAAAGCGTCGACTTACCTGCCCCATTGGGGCCGATCATGCCGGTAATCGAACCCTTTTCAACCCGGATTGAGCAGTCATTGATAACGTGCAGCCCGCCGAAGGCTTTGTTGACGTGTTGTACCTCAATAAGGGGAGTCATCGTGTCCTCGCGCCGCAGGCGACCTTTGTCCACCCGCGTTATTAGAATTATATTAAGCAGACTTACGCAGTCGCTGACTCAAGGCAAATATACCCACAATGAGCAGTGCGCCGAGGGTTGGGACAACGTAGCCTTCCACCTGTGGAATAGTGCGTAAAAATACAAACGACACCGCAGCAGGGCCAACAAAGCGCACCAGGAAGCGCCAGGTTTTAAACCAAGTGATGTTGGTGCCAAGCTCTTTCATGACTTCGTTTTGAGTCAGTGCCCAGCCCGCGAATAGAGCGATCATTAGCCCGCCCAGCGGCATAAAGATATTGGTCAACAGCTCAATGAATTCAAAAGCGCTGCGTCCAAATAGAGCGTGGAAAAGCGTCCCTTCGGCCCATATATTGAAGCTCACCACTGTCAGTAAGCCCATCGCCCAAGCCGCGACGACCATGATGGTGACTGCCTGAGGGCGCGTCATATCAAAACGCTCAACCAGGAAGGCAGCGACCGGCTCTATCAATGAAATAGACGAGCTAATCGCGGCTCCTAGCACCAGAATAAAAAAGACCCCGCCCACCAGAGCACCAAACGGCATGTCAGCAAATGCTAGCGGCAGAGTGACAAACATCAGTCCCGGGCCTTGGCCGGTTTCGAGTTCCGCACCAAATACCAGCGAGAAAATTGCTAGCCCTGCCACCATGGCAACTGCAGTATCTACAAATGCCACGGCGATAGCGGTACGGGTTAGAGAGGCTTCGCTGGACATATAAGCGCCGTAGGCCATGATGGCCCCCATTCCAAGGCTCAGGGTGAAGAAGGATTGCCCCATCGCTTGTAACCAGCCTTCTAAGCTGAGATCGGCAATATTGAACGTAAACAGAAAGCTGGCTGCCGCTCTCACGTCACCATTGATGACGCCGTAGATAAGCACCACGATGAGAATAACAAACAGCGCTGGCATCATGATGCGCAGCCCTGACTCTATCCCTTTATGAATCCCCATGCCGACAATTAATGCCGAGAAGGCGATAAACAGCGTGTGATAAAGCGTCATCAGACCCGGAGACGCCAGCAACGCATCAAAGCCAGCGCTAATCGTTGCTGCATCGGCACCCACGAGTGAGCCGGTTAGCATCAGCCACGTGTAGTGCAGTGCCCAGCCAGCGATGACGGAATAAAAGCTTAAAATTAAAAAAGCGGAAGCAGCGCCCAGCCAGCCAATCGATTCCCAGGCACGGGAGGTCTTGTGTGTTTTAGTTAAATGGCGCATCCCCATAATAGGGCTTTGACGACTGGTACGGCCAAGCATTGTTTCGGCAATTAAAATGGGGATGCCGACAGCAAAGATGGTCAGTGCATAAATTAAAATAAACGCGCCGCCACCATTTTCACCGGTGAGATAGGGGAAGCGCCAGAGATTGCCCAAGCCGACGGCTGAACCTACCGCCGCCAGCAAAAACGTGCCTTTGTGAGTCCAGACGTTATGACCGCTCATGTGGAGGAGTGTCCGTGTGGTAGTGGAAGGATGAGGGTAACTATCCAAACACTTGTATGAATTGTAGATTGCCAGCGGCCTAGGGACGCACTGATAGTAGCGTTACTGTGCGATAGAACGCTTACGCTTACCAGCCTACTAGCGTTAAGGCTGCGTTTACGAAGCCACTTGGCGCAGGGGGCGGGGCGTGTGGGGTAATACGGAGACGGGAAATGAGCGAGGGGTGATCGTTAGCCGAAGCTAAAAAAGAAGCCCGCACATGGCGGGCTTTGGGGTACTTACTATCGAGCATGGACTGGTGAGAGCTTACTTCTTGCTAGCACGCTTGCGCTCGTTTTCGGTCAGGTGCTTCTTGCGTAGACGAATATGGCTGGGAGTAACTTCAACCAGTTCATCGGAATCCAAGAATTCGATAGCCTGCTCAAGAGTAAACTTGATCGGCGGCGTCAACACGATGTTTTCATCGTTACCCGTTGAGCGCATGTTATCGAGTTTCTTACCTTTGGTCGGGTTAACGACCATGTCATTGGCACGATTATTAATACCAATCAGCATACCTTCGTATACTTCAGTGGCGTGATCGATAATCAGCTTGCCGCGCTCTTGCAGGGCGTAGAGTGCATAAGCAAGGGCTTTGCCGCCAACCATTGAGACCAGTACGCCATTGCGACGCTCGATGGAAGCATCGGGCTTTAGCGGGCCGTAGTGATCAAAGCGGCTGGTCAGGATGCCGGTGCCGGAGGTCAAGGTTAAGAATTGACCACGGAAACCAATCAAACCGCGCGCCGGGATGATGAAGTCGAGACGCACACGGCCCTTACCATCGGGGTTCATATTGGTCATTTCACCCTTGCGGTAGCCAAGCTCTTCCATGATCGAGCCTTGATGCTGCTCTTCACAGTCGATGATGACTTCTTCGTAGGGCTCTTGCTTAACGCCGTCGATCTCTTTAATGATGACTTCTGGGCGGCCAACCGCCAGCTCGAAGCCTTCGCGACGCATGGTTTCAATCAACACTGATAAGTGAAGCTCACCACGGCCAGAAACCTTGAACTTCTCAGGGGTTTCGCCCTGCTCAACGCGTAGCGCCACGTTGTGGATAAGCTCTTGTTCCAGGCGATCTTTAATATTACGGCTGGTGACGAACTTACCTTCTTTTCCGGCGAACGGTGAGTCATTGACCTGGAACGTCATCGAAACGGTCGGCTCGTCAACAGACAGCGGCGGCAGCGCTTCAACGGCGCTCGGATCGCACAGCGTGTCAGAAATTGATAGATCTTCAATGCCAGTAACGCAGACGATATCACCTGCTGTCGCTTCCGTTGTCTGGACGCGCTCAAGACCCATATGAGTCATGACCTGGCCGATCTTACCCTTACGGGTAGAGCCATCAACGCTGATGACCGAGATTTGCTGGTTAGGCTTCACCGAGCCACGCTTGATGCGGCCAAGGCCGATAACGCCAACGTAGCTGTTGTAATCCAGTGCGGAGATTTGCATCTGGAATGGACCATCGATTTCAACCGCGGGCGGCTCAACGATATCGACAATCGCCTGGAACATGGGATCCATGTTGTCGGCCAGCTCTTCAGGGTCCATGCCAGCAATGCCGTTTAGCGCCGAGCAGTAGATAATCGGGAAGTCGAGCTGGTCATCAGAAGCCCCTAGGTTGTCAAACAGATCAAAGATCTGGTCGATAACCCAGTCCGGGCGTGCGCCAGGGCGGTCAATTTTATTGACGACGACGATCGGCTTCAGACCCTGGGCAAATGCTTTCTGGGTAACGAAGCGAGTCTGCGGCATAGGGCCGTCAACCGCGTCTACCAGAAGCAGTACCGAGTCCACCATGGACATAACCCGCTCAACTTCGCCACCAAAGTCGGCGTGTCCAGGGGTGTCCACGATGTTGATGTGGTAATCCTTACCATTGCCATCTTGCCACTGAATAGCAGTGTTTTTGGCCAGGATGGTAATACCGCGCTCTTTTTCCTGGTCATTGGAGTCCATGATGCGCTCTTGGCCTTCGGCCTTGCGGTCGAGCGTTCCGGACTGGCTTAACAGCTTGTCTACCAAGGTAGTTTTACCGTGGTCAACGTGGGCGATGATGGCAATGTTGCGAAGATTCTCGATCACGACGCGATCCTGCTAGAAAAATAGGGCGGCATTATAGGGTCTGGGCGCGGTCCACTACCAGTGCTGTCTTAAATAAAGGTGCAAGTCAATAACCTAAACATGGCAGTTTTCGCTCCAGCGGTGCTTCCGTTAAGATAGGCGTTTTCCCAGTTGGGGCAAGCACATGACCATCGGTAACCTGATGCGTTTGTTGAGCGATGGCGAGGTTCATTCCGGTGAACAATTAGGTGAAGCGCTGGGCGTTTCTCGAGCCGCCGTATGGAAACAACTAAAAAAGTTAGACGCACTGGGCGTTGAATTGGTGGCTGTGAAAGGTCGAGGGTATCGACTTGCCTATCCGCTAGAGCCGCTTGATGGGGCAAAAATTGTAGAGCGTTTGCCCGCTAGTGCTCGCCACCTCTTAACCAGACTATTCATTGAAGACCAGTTGCCATCGAGCAATGAATATGTGCGCGAACGCTTTGCGCAGGGGGCCGGGCACGGTGAGGTATGCTTCGCTGAGCTACAAACCGCAGGTCGTGGCCGTCGCGGGCGCGTATGGTCTACGCCTTGGGGGCAAAGCTTGATGCTCTCGCTTGGCTGGCGTTTTGAATCAGGAGTTAATGCGCTGGAGGGGTTGAGTCTTGCGGTTGGCGTGGTGGTTGCGCAAGTGCTGGAGCAGTATGGGGTTTCACCAAAATTAAAATGGCCTAACGATATACTGCTGGCAGAGAAAGGTAGTGAGCTTGGCAAGCTGGCCGGTATTTTGATTGAAGTCACTGGGGATGCAGCGGGCCCATGTGAAGTGGTCATTGGCATTGGTATGAATCTATCGCTACCCGATAGCTTGCGTGCCGCTATTGATCAGCCTGTGGCAGCGCTGTTTGATGCAAAAGCGGGTATTTCGCGCAATCAGTTAGCCGCGGATATGGTGTCTGAGCTATTGGATATGCTGGCAGGTTTCGAAAGCGAAGGGTTTGCCCCTTGGCGAGATGAATGGAATAGTCGCCATGCCTATGCAGGGTTGCCGATCCGTATTATTCAGGGTGAGCGCTCAAGTGATGCAGTGGCTAGAGAGGTAGATGAGAGTGGTAATCTTTGGGTTACCGAAAATGATCACTCGCGACGCCTGTCCGGCGGTGAGATCAGTGTACGCAGGCGCCTATGATTTTGGATTTGGATATCGGCAATACGCTATCGAAATGGCGTTTAAAAGATGCCGAAAGTAGTGAAATACGTTCACGAGGTGCTGTGTGGACACGGGAGGAGTGGCGGCCTGGGTCAGATATTCCGAATCTTGATGTCGTCGAGGCGGTGCGCATTTCCAGTGTCGCTAGAGCTGCCGTGCTGGAGGAGACCGTTGCCTTGCTGCGTCGCCAAGTGCGCCAAGTGTATGTTGCACGCTCAACTCCTGAAGCACTGGGTGTTGTCAACGGGTATGAAGAGCCTGGGCGACTGGGCGTCGATCGTTGGATGGGGGCGCTGGCAGGCTACCAATTGGCGGGCGGTTGCTGTGCAGTCGATTGTGGTAGTGCGATCACCATTGATTTTGTATTGCCGGGTGGTGTCCATCTCGGCGGATTTATCGTCCCCGGGTTACGATTAATGAAAGAGAGCCTTAAATTAGGCACCCGCAACGTAGCCATTGATCCAGAAAGTGAAGCTGATGCGTTATTGGAGCCGGGGAGGCGCACGGTAGATGCTGTCAATCACGGTATCTATATGGCGGCGGTCAGTGCGATTAATAGAATTTACAGTGAAGTCTGCGATCAGCAGGGGATTGCATTGCCAGTGCTGTTGACGGGTGGTGATGCCAGAGTGGTTTCCCGTGGTGTTCAAGTGCCCCATGCGGTATGGCCGGATATGGTCTACGGTGGGCTGGAAGCCTGCTTTCCGCTGACCTTTGCGGAGCGTGCTGGAAAAATGTCAGGCGCACCAGGGGTGCCTGAGCCTGTTTCGTTAGAAAAAATTCGCGCAGGTCTTGCATTCTCAATGCTGCTTTGACAGAATGCAGCGCGTTCCAAGGCATAAGCCACTTTAAATATTAGTGCGCAAGTGTTGGTAAGTTCACAAGCTTTGATAAATAAAGAGTTTGTAAGCTTGACATGGCTTTGGAGGCTGGCATAATGTGCCGCCACAGCTGGAGAGGTTCCCGAGTGGCCAAAGGGAGCAGACTGTAAATCTGCCGCGAAAGCTTCGAAGGTTCGAATCCTTCCCTCTCCACCAGTTTTATCGAGCAGTGACTGAGTCGTTGCTTGGGAATGAAAGGCCGGTAAGCGGGCTTAGCTACTGTATCTCGTGCAACGGGTTGTCATTCCATAGGCAAGTTCGGCGGGCGTAGTTCAATGGTAGAACCTCAGCCTTCCAAGCTGATGGTGCGGGTTCGATTCCCGCCGCCCGCTCCAGTTTGATGTATTTAGCTCATGTAGCTCAGGGGTAGAGCACACCCTTGGTAAGGGTGAGGTCGACGGTTCAATTCCGTCCATGAGCTCCATATTGCATAAAAGCGAGCCAAGCTCGCTTTTTTTGTTTTCACTTGTCAGTTTGATAAGTGTTGAGGGTTGTCAGGCGGAAAGTTATCCGCTATTATGGCGCCCGCTGTTGCGTAGGCATTTGTTTGCGCACATGACGATACAGGCCAGTAGCTCAATTGGCAGAGCAGCGGTCTCCAAAACCGCAGGTTGGGGGTTCGATTCCCTCCTGGCCTGCCAGCCTTCCCCAGGTTGGTATGTCTTTTTCTAGAATTCCTTTGTCGCTCGCTGCACCCTTGGGAGTCTCGTTTTTATGAAGCCTAGTTCCGTAAAACATGGCGAAGAGGTGCAACAGTCGCGCCATGACGGGCTCAAGTGGGCGGCGGTTGTGGCGCTGCTTGTTGTTGCAGTTGTTGGTAATACCTATTTCGCTGATATTGGCCTGCTCTACCGCGTATTAGGTGTGGTGGTGTTGTGTGTGATTGCGGGTTTGATCGCGCTGACCACTGCTAAAGGTCGCGATTTAGTAGAGCTTGCCGTCAGCGCCAAGAAAGAGATACAGCGCGTTGTATGGCCGACTCGCCCCGAAACCATTCAGACCACAGCCATTGTGCTGGCGGCTGTTGTGGTGGTGGGTTTGATGCTGTGGTTGATTGATACTCTTCTTGGCTGGGCGATGTCCGGCGTCATTGGTTAGGAGCTTTCATGTCCAAACGTTGGTATGTCGTCCACGCTTATTCCGGCTTTGAAAAGCATGTCATGCGTTCGCTTATCGAGCGCGTGAAAATGTATGGCATGGAAGATCGCTTTGGCGAAATTCTCGTGCCGACGGAAGAAGTCGTTGAAGTGCGTGACGGAAAGCGCCGTAAGAGTGAGCGCAAATTCTATCCAGGCTACGTGCTGGTCGAGATGGAAATGGCCGATGAAACCTGGCATCTCGTCAATGAAACTCCGCGTGTAATGGGGTTTATTGGTGGCACGAAAGAGAAGCCTGCACCTATTACTTCGCGTGAAGCCGATGCTATTTTGCGTCGCGTGAAAGACGGTACTGATAAGCCGCGGCCCAAAACCATGTTTGAGCCGGGTCAGTCGGTTCGCGTTATTGATGGTCCGTTTGCTGACTTTAACGGCGTCGTTGAAGAAGTGAACTATGACAAGAGCCGTTTGCAGGTCAGCGTGCTGATCTTCGGGCGGGCAACGCCTGTGGAACTTGAGTTCTCTCAGGTAGAGAAAGAGTGAGTTTAATTAAGTAGCGGGATGGTGTGCATTGCACGCCATCCTTGCATTATGTGAAGCAGCTAAGCGCTGCTTTATGTGTACCGGGGAGCCGTAAGGCGCTATCACCCAACTGGAGTATTTAGCATGGCCAAGAAAGTACAGGCTTATATCAAGCTGCAGGTTGCTGCAGGTAAAGCCAATCCTAGTCCGCCCGTCGGCCCCGCGCTGGGTCAGCACGGCGTGAACATCATGGAATTCTGTAAGGCGTTCAACGCGGCTACTCAAGAAATTGAGCCAGGTCTGCCGACGCCTGTCGTGATCACCGTTTACTCTGACCGTAGCTTCACGTTCGTCACCAAGACGCCGCCTGCTGCCGTACTGCTGAAAAAAGCAGCGGGCATCAAGTCTGGTTCTGGTGAGCCGAACAAGAAGAAAGTTGGTACCGTTACGCGTGAACAGCTCGAAGAGATCGCTAAGACCAAAGAGCCCGATATGACGGCTTCTGATCTCGATGCCGCGGTGCGCACCATCGCTGGCAGCGCTCGTAGCATGGGCCTAAACGTGGAGGGTCTCTGATCATGGCTAAACTAACTAAGCGCGCGAAAGTTATTCGCGAGAAAGTAGACCCGAACAAAGCTTACTCTCTTGAAGAAGCGGTTGCGCTGCTCGCTGAGCTGTCCACCGTTAAATTCAAAGAGTCCTTGGATGTGGCGATCAATCTTGGTGTTGATCCGCGTAAATCTGACCAAGTTGTACGTGGCGCTACTGTCATGCCTAACGGTACTGGCAAAGACGTACGCGTAGCGGTCTTCACCCAGGGTGCTAACGCCGATGCTGCTAAAGAAGCAGGCGCTGACATCGTAGGTATGGAAGATTTGGCTGAGCAAGTCAAAAAAGGCGTGATGGATTTTGACGTCGTGATTGCCTCTCCCGATGCTATGCGTGTTGTCGGTCAGCTGGGTCAGATTCTTGGTCCGCGCGGCCTGATGCCTAACCCGAAAGTTGGTACCGTTACACCTGACGTTGCCACTGCGGTTAAAAATGCTAAGGCAGGCCAGGTGCGTTTCCGTACCGACAAAAATGGCATTATCCACACAACGTTGGGTAAAGCTGATTTTGAAGCATCCGCTGTTCTGGGTAACCTGGAAGCGCTGGTTGCTGACCTTAAGAGGCTCAAGCCGAGCTCTTCTAAAGGTATCTACTTTAAGAAAGTCACCCTGTCCACTACCATGGGCCCAGGCTTGACTATCGACCACTCTGCGTTGGTATAAGCAGGTAGTCGTAAGATTTTTGTAAGAACCGAGCAAGAACTTTGCGGTCCCCTGTTAATGCGTAAGCCAGGCAGGGCATCGTCAAAGACCGCAGGTGCCGCATCTTTTAGAGGTGCGGCTTAATCGCCCTTAAAGCGCCTGCGCAGATGGTGTGGCCGCCAGTTGGTTGAGGTTTTTAGCCAAACCGCTTTCTGGTGAGCACCATCCCCCAAGGCTTCCAGCGTTATTTATTTATCGTCTGGAAGAGATGGTAACCACCGGAGCCTGTTGTGGGTTCCGGCACGAAGGAGTGATCACTGTGCCACTAGCACTTGAAGGCAAGAAAGCGATTGTTGCCGAGGTCAGTGAAGCGGCCAAGGGCGCACTCTCCGTCGTAGTTGCCGATTCTCGCGGCGTTACAGTCGGTAAAATGACCGACCTGCGTAAGCAAGCGCGTGAGAATGGCGTCCAGCTGCGTGTTGTTCGCAACACTCTGGCACGCCGCGCCCTCGAAGGTACTCAGTGGGAGTGCCTGAACGAGAGCTTTGTTGGTCCTACTCTGCTGGCTTTCTCTACTGAGCACCCGGGCGCTGCCGCTCGTTTGTTCAAAGAGTTCGCGAAGCAAGATCAGAACTTCGAAGTGAAGGCGCTGGCCTACGAAGGTGAGCTGATTCCGGCTGCTGACATCGATCGTCTGGCAACCCTACCGACTTACGACGAAGCAATTGCCAAGTTGATGTCGGTAATGAAAGAAGCCTCCGCTGGCAAGCTGGTTCGTACTCTGGCCGCTCTGCGCGACCAGAAGCAAGAAGAAGCTGCATAAGCAGGCCTTTTTGCAAGCAGTCTGCGCTGCATAAGCAGGGCGCTGCTTGAACCATGCAATGAATCCTGAGCACTCGGTAGACCGAGGCTCCCGCAAAGTTAGGAATGAGACAATGGCACTGACCAAAGACGATATCATCAATGCTGTAGCCGACATGTCCGTAATGGAAGTTGTCGAGCTGATCGAAGCAATGGAAGAGAAATTCGGCGTTTCTGCTGCAGCAGCCGTAATGGCTGGG
>NZ_JABUZF010000095.1:54942-60905 GCF_014897885.1 Halomonas sp. 3D7M
CCAGCCGTAATGGCTGGTCCGGCTGGCGGCGGCGAAGCAGCTGCTGAAGAACAGACTGAATTTGATCTGGTACTGACCTCTGCTGGTGACAAGAAAGTTAACGTCATCAAAGCAGTTCGTGAAATCACTGGTCTTGGCCTGAAAGAAGCCAAAGGTGCAGTTGATGGCGCGCCGGCTACCATCAAAGAAGCAATGTCTAAAGAAGACGCTGAAGCAGCTAAAACCAAGCTGGAAGAAGCGGGCGCAAGCGTCGAGCTCAAGTAATTCTTGTGCTGACGGCTTTACGCGCTGCGTAAGCTTCCACGGCTGGCGGCGGGCTTATCCCGTTGCCGGCCTTTTTCTGTTGTATCATGTTGCTCGGCAGCATTACAGCAGGAAGGCTGCGGTAAGAAGCAGCAAAACAGTAAGACCGTTGTTGTGAAGCGTAAGTTGTGAAGCGCGAGTGATAACGAAGCGCTAGCAGCACTACTGTAACACTGTTATCTATCAAGATTTTTGACGGCGAGCTACCGATTTAGGAGCTTGCTGTCTGCGTCTGAAACGCCCGCGGGGCAGATGACCACGCATCGGTCACCCATGGTGAACAAGCTGGGGAATACAGATGGCTTACTCATATACTGAGAAAAAACGCATCCGCAAGGATTTCGGCAAACTGCCCCAAGTGATGGATGTGCCTTACTTGCTGGCCATCCAGCTTGATTCCTACTACGACTTTCTCCAGCAGGATCGTTCGCCCGACGAGCGCCACGAGATTGGTCTGCACGCGGCGTTTAAGTCCGTGTTTCCGATTGAAAGCTTCTCTGGGAATGCGGCGCTGGAGTATGTCAGCTACCGTTTCGGCACGCCGGCGTTCGATGTAAAGGAGTGTCAGCTGCGTGGCGTGACCTATTCCGCCCCGCTGCGTGTCAAGGTTCGCTTGATCATCTATGATCGCGACTCCTCGAACAAGGCAATCAAGGATATTAAAGAGCAGGAAGTCTACATGGGGGAAATCCCCCTGATGACCGAGAATGGTACCTTTGTCATCAATGGTACTGAGCGGGTTATCGTTTCTCAGCTCCACCGTTCGCCCGGTGTGTTCTTCGATCACGATAAAGGCAAGAGTCACTCCTCTGGTAAACTGCTCTATTCTGCCCGAGTGATTCCTTATCGTGGTTCCTGGCTGGACTTCGAGTTCGATCCTAAAGACAACGTCTTTGTACGTATTGACCGTCGCCGGAAACTACCAGCGTCGGTGTTGATGCGTGCCCTGGGAATGAGCACTGAAGAGATCCTTGAAGAGTTTTTCGAGACCAGCAAGTTTAGCATTGAAAAAACTGGCTTCTTCGTAGAGCTGGTACCGTCACGCCTGCGCGGTGAAACCGCGACTTTCGACATTAAAGATGGCGAAGGTAATGTCATTGTTGAAGAAGGGCGCCGTATTACCCAGAAGCACATCCGTCAGCTTGAAAAAGCCGGCCTGGAGCGTCTGGAAATACCGATGGAGTACCTGTTTGGTAAAACGTTGGCCAAAGATCAGATCGATACTAAAACTGGCGAGCTGATCTGTCCGTGTAATACCGAAATTACGCCAGAAGTGCTTGAGCGTATGGCGCAGGGTGGCATCACCCACATCGAAACGCTCTACACCAACGACCTGGACTGTGGTTCGTTTATTTCCGATACGCTTAAGCTGGATGCCACCGGCTCCGCGCTTGAAGCGTTGGTCGAAATTTATCGCATGATGCGCCCTGGTGAGCCGCCCACCAAAGAAGCTGCTGAGACGCTGTTTAATAACTTGTTCTTCAGCGAAGATCGCTACGACCTGTCAGGCGTCGGTCGTATGAAGTTCAACCGCCGCCTGCGTCGTGATACCGACACGGGCTCTGGTGTACTGGATCGCAAAGACATCCTTGATGTTCTGCGCGAGCTGATCAATATCCGTAACGGCTTTGGCGACGTTGACGATATCGATCACCTGGGTAACCGCCGTATTCGCTGTGTTGGCGAAATGGCTGAAAACCAGTTCCGCGTTGGCTTGGTTCGCGTAGAGCGTGCAGTGAAAGAGCGTCTTTCCATGGCGGAAAGCGAAGGCCTGATGCCGCAAGATCTGATCAACGCTAAGCCGGTAGCGGCAGCGGTGAAAGAGTTCTTCGGTTCTAGCCAGCTGTCCCAGTTTATGGATCAGAACAACCCGCTTTCTGAGGTTACTCACAAGCGTCGTGTGTCTGCACTCGGCCCAGGTGGTTTGACCCGTGAGCGCGCCGGTTTCGAAGTGCGCGACGTACACGCTACGCACTACGGTCGCTTGTGTCCGATCGAAACGCCGGAAGGCCCGAACATCGGTCTGATCAACTCGTTGGCGACGTACAGTCACACCAACAGCTACGGCTTCCTCGAAACGCCGTACCGCAAGGTCAACTCCTGTCAAGTGACGGACGATATCGTTCACCTGTCGGCGATCGAAGAGGGTGATTTCGTTATTGCCCAGGCGTCTGCCGCTGTGGATGAGTCCAACAGGCTGAGTGACGACTTGGTTCAGGTGCGTCATCGTGGTGAAACCACGTTTATGCGTCCTGAGCAGGTCACCTTGATGGACGTGTCTCCGCGCCAGGTTGTTTCGGTCGCGGCCGCACTGATTCCGTTCCTGGAGCACGATGATGCTAACCGTGCCTTGATGGGTGCGAACATGCAGCGTCAGGCGGTACCCACCTTGCGCGCTGACAAGCCGCTAGTAGGTACTGGCATGGAGCGTTTCGTTGCGCGCGACTCCGGTGTTTGTGCCGTGGCACGTCGTGGTGGTGTGATCGACTCCGTTGACGCACGTCGTGTCGTGGTACGGGTGCATGAAGATGAGATTATCGGCGGTGAAGCCGGTGTTGATATCTACAACCTGACCAAGTACACCCGTTCAAACCAGAACACCTGTATGAACCAGCGCCCCATTGTGCGGCCTGGCGACAGTGTGGCCCGTGGCGATATCCTTGCCGACGGCCCGTCTGTTGATATGGGTGATTTGGCGCTAGGCCAGAACATGCGCATCGCGTTCATGCCCTGGAATGGTTACAACTTCGAGGACTCTATCCTGCTGTCTGAGCGGGTGGTTCAAGAAGACCGCTTTACCACGATTCATATTCAGGAACTGACCTGTGTATCTCGCGATACCAAGTTAGGGCCGGAAGAGATCACCGCCGATATTCCCAACGTTGGTGAGTCCGCGCTGGGTAAATTGGACGAAGCAGGTGTTGTTTACATCGGTGCTGAAGTTGGCCCCGGCGATATTCTGGTCGGTAAGGTAACACCGAAAGGTGAAACCCAGCTGACGCCGGAAGAGAAGCTGCTACGCGCTATCTTCGGTGAGAAAGCATCTGACGTTAAAGATACCTCGCTGCGTGCGCCGACCGGCATGAAGGGTACTGTCATCGACGTCCAGGTATTTACCCGTGACGGCGTTGAAAAAGACTCTCGTGCACTTGCTATCGAACAGATGCAGCTGGACGAAGTGCGTAAAGATCTTCAGGAAACCTATCGTATTGCTGAAGACGCTACTTTTGAGCGTCTGCAGCGTACGTTGGAAGGCCAGGCTGTTAATGGCGGCCCGAACCTGAAGAAAGGCGATGTGCTTGATGAGGCTTACCTCGACGAGCTACCGCGTCAGCAGTGGTTCAAGCTGCGCATGCAGGATGAGGCTTACAACGAACTGTTGGCCCAGGCCGATGAGCAGCTCGAAAACCGTCGTAAAGAGATGGACGAGCGCTTTGAAGATAAGAAGCGCAAGCTGACCCAGGGCGATGACCTCGCACCGGGTGTGCTTAAAATCGTCAAGGTTTACATGGCGGTTAAGCGTCGCATTCAGCCTGGCGACAAGATGGCAGGCCGTCACGGTAACAAAGGTGTTATCTCGGCGATCATGCCCATCGAAGATATGCCGTTCGATGAGAAGGGCGAGCCGGTTGATGTGGTGTTGAACCCGCTGGGTGTACCGTCGCGGATGAACGTTGGTCAGATCCTGGAAACGCACTTGGGTATGGCTGCCCGTGGTTTGGGTGTCAAAATCGACGCGATGTTACGTGATGCCCGTGGTCAGCAAGTTGCTGAAATTCGCGACTTCCTGGGCCAGATATATAACACGCCGGGAACCCGTGTTGAGGATATCGATTCGTTAAGCGATGAAGAAATCATTGCGCTAGCGAAAAACCTCAAAGGCGGTGTGCCTATGGCAACGCCGGTGTTCGATGGTGCTAAAGAGCACGAGATCAAACACCTGCTGAAGCTTGCTGACATTCCTGAGTCTGGCCAGATGACGCTGTACGATGGCCGTACTGGCGATGCGTTTGACCGCTCGGTGACCGTTGGCTACATGTATATGCTCAAGCTGAACCACTTGGTAGACGACAAGATGCACGCGCGCTCTACCGGTTCTTACTCGCTAGTGACTCAGCAGCCGCTGGGTGGTAAGGCGCAGTTCGGTGGTCAGCGCTTTGGTGAGATGGAAGTGTGGGCGCTGGAAGCTTACGGTGCCGCGTATACGCTGCAAGAGATGCTCACCGTCAAGTCGGACGACGTCGAAGGCCGCACCAAGATGTATAAAAACATCGTGGATGGCGACCACACCATGCAGGCAGGCATGCCGGAATCCTTCAACGTACTCGTGAAGGAAATCCGCTCGCTGGGCATCGATATCGAGTTAGAGAGCTAGGAGCCGTCCCATGAAAGATTTGGTGAAAGTACTCAAATCGCAATCTCAGTCCGAAGAGTTTGACGCGATCAAGATTACCCTGGCGTCGCCGGACATGATTCGCTCCTGGTCGTTTGGCGAGGTGAAGAAGCCCGAGACCATCAACTACCGTACCTTTAAACCGGAACGGGATGGTCTGTTCTGCGCCAAGATTTTCGGCCCAGTCAAAGACTACGAGTGTTTGTGCGGTAAGTATAAGCGCATGAAGCACCGCGGCATCATTTGTGAGAAGTGTGGCGTTGAAGTCACCAAGGCTGCCGTGCGCCGTGAGCGCATGGGCCACATCGAACTGGCATCGCCAGTGGCTCACATTTGGTTCTTGAAGTCACTGCCGTCGCGTATCGGCATGTTCCTCGATATGACCCTGCGTGATATCGAGCGCGTGCTGTACTTCGAAAGCTTTGTCGTCATCGATCCCGGTATGACCACGCTGGAGCGTGGTCAGTTACTCAACGATGAGCAGTACTTTGAAGCGCTAGAAGAGTTCGGTGATGACTTCGACGCCCGCATGGGTGCCGAAGCTGTCCAAGAACTGCTGAAAGATATTGATCTGGAAGAAGAGATTAATCACCTGCGTGAAGAGATTCCGCAGACTAACTCTGAAACTAAGATTAAGAAGCTTTCAAAGCGCTTGAAGCTACTTGAAGCGTTCTACCACTCCGGCAACGCGCCGGCGTGGATGGTCATGGAAGTGCTGCCCGTGTTGCCGCCGGATCTTCGTCCGTTGGTACCGCTGGACGGCGGCCGCTTCGCGACCTCAGACCTGAACGACCTTTATCGTCGCGTTATCAACCGTAACAACCGTCTGAAGCGTCTGCTTGACCTCAATGCGCCGGATATTATCGTGCGTAACGAGAAGCGCATGCTGCAAGAAGCGGTTGATGCGTTGTTGGATAACGGCCGTCGTGGTCGTGCCATTACGGGTTCTAACAAGCGTCCGCTGAAATCCCTTGCCGATATGATCAAAGGTAAGCAGGGTCGTTTCCGTCAGAACTTGCTAGGTAAGCGCGTCGATTACTCCGGCCGTTCGGTAATCACTGTTGGTCCGACGCTGCGTCTGCACCAGTGTGGTCTGCCCAAGAAAATGGCGCTTGAGCTGTTCAAGCCGTTTATCTACTCCAAGCTGCAGTCGCTGGGCTATGCCTCAACGATCAAAGCTGCCAAGAAGATGGTTGAACGCGAATTGCCCGAGGTGTGGGACATCCTTGCCGATGTTATCCGTGAGCACCCGGTACTGCTTAACCGC
>NZ_JABUZF010000084.1:0-15875 GCF_014897885.1 Halomonas sp. 3D7M
TCTAACCAACTGAGCTATGGTCCTGCTGTGCAACGGATGCGTATTCTACGGCTTCATAGCTGAATTGCAAGTAGTTTTTAGCACTTTGAAATGACGTAAATGAACTACCCCCCCTCAATTTTAATGTCTTATCGACACTTATCTACGGTTACCGCTAAGCTAAACGTAGCTTAACCACTATTCACGGTTAAACCAGGAGGCAAATCTTGCTTGGGCCTTTGCTAGGATGCATCGCCATCTCATTGTTACTCGCCACACTGATTGCCCGCGTGCCTATGCGCTGGTGGTGGGTGCGCAGTTTTGAATTTCCTCGACTGCAAATTGCCGTACTGGCTTTAGCGTGTGGCTTAGCTAGCCTGTGGTTATTAGACCCAGGGCCGTGGCGGGTTACCGCGACACTGGCCTCACTCGCCACGCTAGCGCTTCAGCTGCGCTACATTTTGCCATGGACAACGCTCTGGCCTGTGCAGGTAAAAGACGCCCATAATGCCCCTAAAGACCAGATGATTACGCTGCTAATCGCCAATGTACTGACACCAAACCGCCAGTCAAAAGAGTTACTGGCGATGATAACCCACCACCAGCCCGACATGATTCTGACGTTAGAGTCCGACCAATGGTGGCAAGAACAACTTGACCCAGCATTAGATGCGCTGTGGCCTTATAGCGTTAAGATCCCCCTAGATAACCTTTATGGTATGCACCTCTATTCTCGTCTGGCCCTGAAGAACACCGAGATTAAGTGGCTTATCCAGGATGACATACCTTCGATTCACACCCAGGTAGAGCTTAAAAGCGGCCAGCATATTCGCTTATTTGCCGTTCACCCAAGACCACCAGCACCCAATGAAAGCGAAAAATCTTTATGGCGTGACGCAGAGCTGTTGTGGATTGGCAAAGAGATACATCGACACCCAAAGGCTACTATCGTTGCCGGCGACCTGAATGATGTTGCCTGGTCACGTACAACACGCCGTTTTTGTCGCATAGGGGGTATGTTGGACCCGCGCCGTGGTCGCGGCTTGTACAGCACCTTTCACGCTAATTACCCCCTATTGCGCTGGCCTCTCGACCACGCGTTTGTCAGCGAGCATTTCACCCTCGTCAACATGCAACGACTTGGGGCGTTCGGGTCTGATCACTTCCCTATATTGGCCACTTTTTGCTATCGGCCTTCGCGTCAAGATGAACACGAAACGCCCGATGCCAGTGCAGAAGAGCGTCAAGAGGCGAACGAAACCATTCAAAAGGGCAAAACGGAAAAGCAAGAAACCTAACCGTCTTCCCTCTGAATATCTCAATAGAGGCTACTCAGGGATGCCTCCTTGCGTTAGTACCGCAGGGTCTAGCAAACGCTCGAGCGTTGAGCGATCTAGATCGGTCTCTTCCTCCGCAACGTCGATGATTGGGCGCCCAGCTTGATAGGCTTTTTTAGCCACTGCGGCGGCGGCGTTATAGCCAATCACGCTATTAAGGGCCGTGACTAAAATAGGATTCCGTGCGAGCGGCCCCTGTAAATTATCGTCACGCACTTTGAATGTGGCGATAGCACGCTCACCCAACAAGGTGGCGGTGTTACTCATCAATGTAATCGATGTGAGAAGATTCGAAGCCACTAGCGGCAGCATCACGTTGAGCTGGAAATTTCCACTCTGACCCGCCACCGTTACCGCGGCATCCAAGCCGATGACTTGCGCTGCCGCTTGGGCGGCCGACTCAGGAATCACAGGGTTTACCTTACCCGGCATAATGGAACTACCAGGCTGTAGTGCCTCAAGCTCAATCTCGCCCAACCCCGCCAACGGCCCCGAATTCATCCAGCGCAAATCGTTAGCGATCTTCATAACCACACAGGCCAACCCTTTCAACTGCCCCGATAACTCTACGGCAGCATCCTGGGATGCCAAACTGGCAAAAAAGCTATCATTAGGCACAAAAGGTAGGCCTGTTTGCTGACTTAAATCGCTAGCCATTAGCTCGGCAAACCCCTCAGGCGCGTTAATACCGGTGCCCACCGCCGTGCCGCCTTGCGCTAATCGACATAGCCTTGTCATGGCGCTATCAAAACGCTCGATGGCCTGCCCCACTTGGCTCGACCACGCTCCTAGCTCTTGATCCATACGCAGCGGCATGGCATCCATCAAATGGGTACGACCTGTTTTAACAATATGGGCCAGCTCACTCGCCCTACGATCAATCGTGGCCTGCAGCGTCACCAATGCGGGACGAAGCGCTTCATTAACGGCTATCGCTGCCGAGAGGTGAATGGCCGTTGGGATAACGTCGTTACTCGACTGCCCCATATTAACGTGATCATTTGGCGTTACTTCGACCCCTTCACGACTGGCAAGCGTCGCTAGCACTTCATTGACGTTCATATTGGTCGACGTACCAGAGCCTGTCTGGAAAACATCGATAGGAAAATGCGCATCATGCTGGCCACTAATCACTGCCCGAGCCGCACTCTCAATCGCCTCTGCGCGGGGTTTATCTAACAACCCCAACTGACAGTTACTTCGCGCAGCAGCGAGCTTTATTCGCGCGACAGCGTGAATAAATGCTGTGGGCATGGGGGTATGCGAGACAGGGAAGTTGTTGATAGCCCGTTGGGTTTGAGCGCCATAAAGCGCATTTGCAGGTACATCGAGCTCACCCATGCTATCCCGTTCAATACGTGTATCCATCCTGGCACTCCTTTTAAAAAACGCCTTAGCCAACGCCGCTCACATCACTAACATCACGTTTCCCAACGATTATTTTAGTGATAACGGTTATCTATACGCTTAAGCCTAGTCCTACCGGCGCGTTAGGTAAATCCGTGCGTATCACCGACTCACACAGCTACACTCACACGATCCTTAAATTCACTTCACCATAATGTTGCACCGCACAAAAAGCCCTGTTATGCTGCAACGCAAGATAACTAGATATCAGCCGCGGTGGACGCTTAACAAAACCGTTGCTGATCAACCAACACTAACGGCACCGCCAATCAATGGGCCGATTAGTGAGCAATGGAACAGGAGTGTTTACCATGCAAACATTTAACACCAACGAAATGACTCAGCAGTTCGACAACATGTTCATGGCACCTGTGCGTGCATACATGACGCTAAGCATCGATTACTCTGAAAAAATGCTTAACGCACAGTTTGATGCCAACAAATCTTACGTAGATACTGGCATCACCCAAATGCGTCAGCTGATGAGCGTGAAAGACGCCAACGGCCTGCGTAGCTACATGGAAGGCCAGCAGAAAGTGGCTAAAGAACTCGCTGAGCGTGTAAAAGGCGATGCAGATAAAGTTGTTGCTCTTCAGCAAGACTTCTTGCAGAAAGGCCAAAAACTGACAGAAGATAATGTTAAGCAAGCGCAAGCTGCTGCTAGCAAAATGAGCAAAACTGCTTAATCTGTTAGTTATTGACTTGCTGTCATTAAAACGCCCCTGCCAGTGATCTGGCAGGGGCGTTTTAGCAATTGCGCTTTACCAATTAAGGGCAGACTTGACGAAAGGAATAGTCAGTTTCCGTTTAGCGGATAACGATGCTTGATCAAGCGTTTCCAGTGCATGGCACAAATCCCCCAACTCCCTCGGTCCGCGGTGCATAATGTAGCGCCCTACGTCATCAGGTAACTGCATTCCACGTACGTTGGCGCGAAGCTTTAACGCTGCTAGGCGTTCGTTATCATCCAACGGATGCAGGTGAAACGTAACTCCCCAGGTTAGCCGTGATGCCAAGTCCGGCAATGCAACGTCTAGTTGGCGTGGGGACGTATTGGCGGCAATCACTAAGGCTTTTCCCGCATCACGCAGCCGATTAAAGGCGTGAAAAAGAGCTTCTTCCCAACGCTTACGCCCGATCACATATTCAAGATCATCAATGGCGACGAGATCCAGACGCTCGATATCCTCCAGCATCAGCGGTGGGAAATGACCAAGGTCTGCCAATGGAAGATAAAGTGCCCGCTTATCTGCATCCGAGGCGGCATGACACGCCGCCTGTAAAAGATGGCTACGGCCGCTGCCCGGCGCGCCCCATAAATATAAAAACGGCTCAGCATCAAACTTAAGCTGCCGGCTCAGGTACTCCATTAATGAAGCGTTTGCTTGTGAGGCATAGTAATTATTAAATGTCGCGTCGTCTCGCAACCCTACCCCAAGCGGTAGCTGTGCCGGTAATCGGCTCATGGTGACTCCCTTTCGTCGTGACGACCCAGTCCATCATTGTAATGTTGCTGTTCTAGGGGACGTTGCTCGGCATCATAGAGAGCACTGCCTTTATAGCGATCTTTAATTTCCCTTAAAAGCACCATAATGACCGCTGCGGCAGGCAATGCTAAGAGTACGCCCGTCAGACCGAAAAGATGACCACCCGCCAGTACCGCAAAGATAACCGCAACAGGATGCAAACCTATCTTATCGCCTAACAGCTTAGGCTGAAGTATGACACTTTCTGCCGCCTGACCGATACCGAATACCGCGATCACGCCCAGCACAGCCCACCATGTATCAAATTGGAAAAGCGCCACGATAAGCGCCACCACTAATCCCACAATAAAGCCAAGGAACGGCACAATACTGACAAGCCCGGACACAACACCAATCAGCAGGCCGAAGTTCAGCCCCATCAATGTTAGGCCTGCCGCATATATAATGCCTAAACACAGCATGACCAGTAACTGCCCACGTAGAAACGCTGATAGAACTTCATCGCAGCGCTGAGCCAAGCGGGAAACATCGCTTGTCCATTGACGAGGAACCAAATCAGCAAGACTAGAAATCAACCGGCTCCAATCAAGTAGTAAATAGAACGTTACGACAGGAATCAGGGCGACGTAGGTAACCCAGGAAACGAAAGCCATCCCAGAACGGCCTATTTGACTTAACGCCTGAGCTGCATAGCTACCTGCATCACGCCAGTTCTTGATCAAAGTTTCTCTAACGTTTGTTAGCTCAGCACCTAAATCGTACCCCGTCCACTCCTGAACTTGTGGCGCTAATATGTTCTCGATCCAGTTGAAGACACTCGGCAACGCCTCTCCCAGCTGTTTTGTCTGCTGCACAACCAACGGGATCAAAATAAGCAGGCTTAAAATAAGGATCAGTAACAGGACAAAAAAGACGCTACTAACTGCCCAGGGCCGCTTCATGCCTAACCGCTGGAAATAATTAGCAAGCGGGTCAGCCAAATAGGCCAAAATTAAACCCGCAATAAATGGCATCAGTACCGCATCTAATAAGTAGAGGCAGCCCACCAATACCACCAAAAAAACAACGCCCCACCATGAATGTCGCATGCTCTTTATATCCCTCCTGGAAAGATGGTTAGCGCCCTTAGCGTACTGAATAGTAACAAAAGTAGCGTATTGAACATCGGTTAACGCCGCACATCGATGCGACTTACGTCTCTGGGTGTTACAATCCGTTCCGTTATCGCCCCAGCACTGGCCATTTCGCCAGCACTACCCGTATTGCTATAGGCTTCACAGGATCTGTCATGACCGATACCTCCACTTCTCAGGCCACTCCCTCACTCAGCTATAAAGACGCAGGTGTCGATATTGATGCCGGCAACGCGCTAGTTGATCGCATCAAACACGTTGCCAAACGCACGACACGCCCTGAAGTCCTGGGTGGCCTTGGCGGGTTTGGCGCACTGTGTGAGCTTCCCGCTGGTTATAAACAGCCAGTCCTGGTCTCCGGCACGGATGGTGTCGGCACTAAGCTGCGTCTTGCCATGGACCTTGGTAAGCATGACACCATTGGCATTGACTTGGTCGCTATGTGTGTCAACGATTTGATCGTTGCTGGTGCTGAACCGCTGCTATTCCTTGACTACTATGCCACGGGTAAGCTGGATGTGGATATCGCTGCAGATGTCGTGACCGGCATTGGCGCTGGTTGCGAACTAGCTGGTTGCGCACTAGTAGGCGGCGAAACTGCCGAAATGCCCGGTATGTACGAGGGCAATGACTACGATTTGGCAGGCTTCTGCGTTGGCGTTGTTGAAAAGGCCGATATTTTAGACGGCAGCAAGGTAGCCGAAGGCGATGTACTGCTGGGATTGGCCTCTTCTGGCCCGCACTCCAATGGCTATTCATTGATTCGCAAAATTTTGGAAGTTAGCAACGCTTCACTCAATGATACTGTGGATGGGCAGCCGCTTGGCGACGCGTTAATGGCGCCGACGCGTATTTATGTGAAGTCGTTGCTGTCGATGATGCGCGGCACAGATATTCCCGTTCACGCGCTCTCCCATATTACGGGTGGTGGTTTACTGGAAAACATTCCCCGCGTTCTGCCCGATACCCTCGCAGCCCACGTTGATCTTTCTACCTGGCAGCGCCCAGAAGTATTTAACTGGTTACAAGCCCAAGGCAATGTCATTGAAACGGAAATGCACCGCGTACTGAACTGCGGCATCGGCATGGTGGTTGTAGTGCCCCAGGCCCAAGCTGAAGACGCTATGGCGCATCTGCAAGCTCAAGGCGAGACCGTATATCGCATTGGTCAGATTATTCAGCGCCAGGAGGAAGCCGTCGTTTTGGAGAACCTTCGCGCATGAGCAGTACCGACTTTAATAGTGGCACGTTCAACGACACCATAAACGACATGGCGCCAGAACCAACAGCGGCGCGACGTATTGTGGTGCTAATTTCTGGCAGTGGCAGTAATTTACAGGCGCTGATTGACGCGCAAAGCCATGATCGGCTTGGCGGGGAAATCGTCGCTGTTATTTCCAATGAGCCGGATGCCCATGGCTTGAAGCGCGCCCTAGAAGCGGGTATTGAAGCCGTTGCGCTACCTCATCGCGAGTATGACAGCCGCGATGCTTACGACGGAGCGCTAATCAAAGTCATCGAACGTCATGAGCCTGACTTGATTGTTTTTGCAGGCTTTATGCGCATTCTGACGCCCCGCTTTGTGCAGCGTTTTTTAGGCAAAATGCTCAATATCCACCCTTCACTACTGCCCGCCTATCAAGGGTTAAATACCCATGCTCGAGCGCTGGCAGACGGTGTCAAACAGCATGGCTGTAGCGTGCATTTTGTCACTGAAGAGCTAGATGGTGGGCCCGTTGTGCTGCAAGCAGAACTGAACGTTACAAATGAAGATACCGTTGAGACGCTTAAGGAGAAGGTGCACGCTCGTGAACACCTAATCTTCCCAATTGCCGTTCAGTGGTTTCTGCAAGGCCGCCTGCAATATAGCGCTGGAAACGCCACCATGGATGGCCACCCCCTGCCCCCCCATGGTATGCGGCTCTCCCACACAGATGCTGCAGAAGAGCTAGACGAAGAGTTTGACGAAAACACCTAGACGTCACTGCTCTGACCATAAAAAACGCCTTACCGCTATTAGCGCGTAAGGCGTTTTTCGTTTAGCTTGCGGATATTAGGTGCGAGGCAGCGTAACGCCTCGTTGTCCCATATATTTACCACCGCGATCTTTATAAGATGTTTCACACATCTCATCCGACTCAAGGAACAGCATCTGAGCTACCCCTTCATGGGCATAAATCTTGGCAGGCAGGTTGGTAGTATTTGAAAATTCAAGCGTCACATGCCCTTCCCACTCTGGCTCAAGCGGCGTTACGTTGACAATAATGCCACAGCGCGCGTAAGTGGATTTTCCAAGGCAAATCGTCAGCACACTGCGCGGAATACGAAAATACTCAACCGTGCGTGCTAATGCGAAGGAATTCGGCGGGATAATACACACATCACCCTTAACATCGACAAAGCTTTTGTCATCAAACGCTTTGGGATCGACAATAGCCGAATGTATGTTGGTAAACACTTTAAATTCATCGGCACAGCGAACGTCGTAACCGTAGCTCGACGTGCCATAAGAAATAACGCGCTGATCATTCACATAGCGCACCTGCTCAGCTTCAAACGGTTCAATCATGGCATCGCTTTGTGCCATGCGGCGAATCCACTTATCAGATTTAATACTCATTTGTTACGTCATCACTCGCTAAAAGAAATAGTGGGGCCGCCGCTATGGCTGGCATTTACCGATTGCGCCACTTGTTTGGCAATATCTGCAAACGTGCGACTCACTGAGCTATCGGGTTCAGAAATCACGCTGGGGCGACCAGAGTCAGCTAGCTCACGAATAGAGAGCGTTAACGGCAACCGCCCAAGAACTGTCGTATCATACTCTTCCGCGATGCGATCGCCGCCACCGGTACCAAAAATAGCCGCTTCGTGGCCGCAATTTTCACAATGATAAAGACTCATGTTCTCTACCACGCCAAGCACTGGCACATTGACCTTACGGAACATCTCAATGCCTTTGCGGGCATCAAGGAGCGCAATATCCTGAGGCGTGGTGACAATCACGGCGCCTGAAACAGGCACTTTTTGCGCCAGCGTCAGCTGGATATCGCCGGTACCTGGCGGCATATCAATCAGCAGGAAATCCAGATTATCCCATTGGGTTTGTGTCAGCATTTGCTGAAACGCACCAACGACCATCGGGCCACGCCAGACCATCGCCTCACGGGTGTTAACCATAAAGGCCATCGACATCGCTTGAAGGCCGTGCGCTTCTAGCGGCAGAAACTTATTGTCCTCCGTCGCCTGAGGCCGCACGCCTTCTTTAACACCCAGCATTTGCGCTTGGCTAGGGCCGTAAATATCAGCATCCAGTACGCCAACACGATACCCCTGGGCAGAAAGCGCTAGTGCCAAGTTCACAGTAACGGTCGATTTGCCGACTCCACCTTTCCCCGATGCCACTGCTACTATATGTTTTACACCGTCCATCAATGGCACTCCTGTCTATTGCGACTAATCTATCCGTGGTTTGAATGATACTCCTAGGCGGCCCATTTCTAAACCAACATGCAAAAAGCGGATGCAGGGGCTGCCTACATCCGCTTTATTACGCTAGCAATCAGCGCACGATCAAGTGTATAGATCAGTTACTGTTTTGTTGGCCCTGCTCTTCAGAACTTGCTTCTTCAGCTTGCTCAGAACCATTCGAATCAGCGCTGTCACTCTCTTCATCTGTCAAAGAAGGCACTTCGTCATTCGCCGCATCGTTTACATGTAAGCGACCCTCCAACGAAGAAAGCTCGTCACGCCAGTCACTAAGCTGGGTTTCCAGGCGTGCAAGCTGACCTTCACGGGCTTCAATATCACTTTCAACATTGGCTACTTCTTCACGACCAATATCCAGCGCGACCATGAGATCATCCATCTCGCTGCGCACTTGGTCGAGGCTCTGTTGCTCTTCTTCACGCAGTTGAGCTAACGAATCAACCTCGCTTTGCAACTCATCCCGCTCACTGGTGAGCGAGTCACGCTCGCTTTGCAAATTATCTAATTCACTTTGAACGGCTGACACCTCTTCCTCAGTACCGGACAGCTGTTCGCTAGCTTCACTAATCTGGGTTTCTAAACCCGACAGTTCCTCTTGAGCGGCACGAAGCTCGTCAACGGCCTCCTGACGCTCTTGTTCAGCTTGCTGACGTGCCGACTCCGCTTCTTGGCGGGACTCTTCGGCACTTTGACGAGCTTCTTCAGCTTCCTGGCGAGCAGACTCAGCTTGGTCTCGCGCGCTTACCACTTGATCACGTTCTTCTTTTAGTGATTGCAGGTCAGCTTCAGCGCTCTCTACTTGCTCGCTTAACGCATCGACTTCTTGCTGAAGTGCATCACGCTCGGCGACTAGTTCTTCAAGACGCGATTGCACCGCATTTGTCTCACCCTGAGCGGACTCTAGATCGCTTTGTGCCTGAGCCTGCTGTTCTTCCAGCGATGCCATTTCCTCACGCATTGCACTTAAATCGGTCTCAGCTTGCTCAACTTCCGCAATTCGCTGGCTAAGCTGGTTATTATCTTGCTCGACGCTGGCTAACTGGCCCTCTAACGTTTCGACACGCTCTTGCCGTGTGCCCGAGTTCGATTGCGCCATAATTGCCCAAATAACAGCAATGGCGGCAATACCAGCAATACCTTTGACACGGTTGTCTTTAAACAGCGTTTTCATGTCTGGCTTACTCGCTGGCGCTTGATTATCCGAGTGGTTTGCTTCTGGCATACTGCGTCCCTCTCTTCTTTATTAGGCTACCGATATCAGCAGCGTTGATAGACATTTAGCACCTGACATTCTTTTACTAGCATACACATCTAGCAACATCTAGCCAGCGAACAACGTATATGACTAACGGCCCATACGGTTAGCCGCTTGTTGGTTAGCCTAGTGGTTACTTTCCTTAAAGCCTATCGCATCCGCAGCGGCAACCTCAAACCAAGAAAGCGTGGCGTGTAACGACACAACACTACCAATAATCAATAACGTAGGCGGTGTAATCTCACCTTGGTGAAATGCTTCAGGCAGCTGTTGCAAAGAACCAATATGCGTACATTGGTGCTGTGTTGTGCCCTGTTCAATCAGCGCCAAAGGGGTGCTGGATGCGAGACCATGGTCCATCAAAGCCTGGCAAATGGCCTCTAAGTTGCTCAGCCCCATATAAAATACCAAGGTTTGTCCAGGGCTAGCTAACGCTTGCCAATCAAGCGTGCTCTCTCCATGTTGCAAGTGGCCCGTGACTAAGCGAACCGACTGCGCATGGTCTCGGTGTGTCAGAGGAATGCCCGCATAAGCGGCACAACCGGATGCCGCTGTAATACCCGGGATGACTTCTACCACCACATTTTCAGCCATGAGCGTTTCTAATTCTTCTCCACCTCGGCCAAAAATGAAGGGATCTCCCCCCTTGAGACGCACAACTTGCTTACCTTGCCTGGCCCAAGCCACCAATGTCTGGTTAATTTCATTTTGAGGGACGCTGTGCAACGCCTTCGCCTTGCCAACGTAAAACCGCTCAGCCTTAGGCCCAATCAGGGCTAGCACTTCATCGCTAACGAGGCGGTCGTAGAGCACCACTTCTGCTACCTGAAGCCGCTTATACGCTTTCAACGTCAATAGCTCTGGATCCCCTGGGCCAGCACCGACCAAACTTACCAAACCACCGCCAACTTTTTGAGCGCTAGCCGAGTGGCCTGTCTTTATAGTGGCTGCTTTTACTTCGCTCAAAGAAACACCCCGACAATAAAAAATGATCCAATCTATTAAAAAGCAATAGGCCTTCCTGTGTCGCGCCAAAGTTTCTATGGAAGACACTGAACGTCACACCAAAATTCCTTTATAGAATATATATAGATCAATTGATTTTAAAAAAAGCAAGCATTGTCAGTAATGGCTTACATATTAGTTACGTTTTTAGGGCTAACCTTTACGATTAACTTTTATTTGGCATATGCTTTGGAGCTTCACGCATGCTCGTGAATGATACAGCCCCAGTACCGCAAAGTACTGATAGCCTGATATCCCAGATACCTGGGGTTATTTTTCAATTCTATCGATCACACTGCGGCCGTATGCACTTTCCCTACCTGGAAGGCGGGGACGAGGCGCTGGCACACATCGACCGACAACAATTAGCGCATGACGCTGGCCAACTTATTGAACACCTAACCGGTCACGATCACCCCAAAATAATGTCATCTATTGAGCGATCTGCACGCTGGATGCTACCGCTCACGACTCGCTTCCGCCTCCCCTTCCCTAAAGGAAAGCCGCACTGGATTGCGGTAAGTGCTAACCCCTCCCCGGCATCCAATGGTGTTCGCTGGAGCGGCATCATGATGGATATTACTGATCAAGTCGCTGAAGAGCAGCGACTAAGAAAACTCTGCGACACCGACCCTTTAACGGGATTGCCTAACCGTCGCAAACTCATGGTGCACTTAACGCACCTAGCCTCATTAAGCACGCGGCATGGGACGCCTTTATCTATCATGATGGTAGATATAGATCATTTTAAACAGCTCAATGATCGTTGGGGACACTTGCAGGGCGATAGCGTACTTGAACAACTTGCCGTGCAAACTCAGCAACTCCTGCGCTGCGAAGATATGGTGGCAAGACTTGGCGGTGAAGAGTTTATGGTCGTGTTGCCGCTTACACCGCTGCAACAATGCCATAAACTCGCTGACCGTCTCCGGCATGCCATCTCAAGCTACGATTTTGGAATCGGTGCCGGCCAAGTAACCGTGAGCATTGGTGTAGCGGAGTATCGGTGCGGTGAGCCTTTAGCCAACTTAATAGAGCGCGCTGATCAAGCGTTATACAGCGCGAAAGAGGTTGGTCGCGACTGCGTATGCCTTCTATCCTGATTTGAGCAATACCCAAAGGAGGCAACCCATGACAACGCTAGCTCAGAAAACCTGCGAACCTTGCAGTGGTAATGCCATACCGCTCACTTATAGCGCATGCCAACCCCATCTAGCAGCGCTTTCAGAGTGGCAGATTGTTGACCACGATGGCATCATGAAGCTGACGAGACAGTTTACGTTTCGCAACTTTGCCGATGCCCTGGCATTCACCCAGCGCGTTGGCGATATAGCAGAGCAGGCTGGGCACCATCCTGTCATTGTTACTGAGTGGGGTAAAACCACCGTGACATGGTGGTCTCATGCAATAAAGGGCCTGCATCTTAATGATTTCATTCTTGCCGCCAGAACCGACGAGGTAGCCGAATAAATGTTTGAGCAAATTGAGCGAGTCCCAGGAGATGCCATTCTCGGGCTGATCGAAGCTTTCAAAAAAGACACCAATCCCCAGAAAGTCGATTTAGGGGTTGGCGTATATCGCGATGCACAAGGCAATACGCCGGTCATGCGCGCTGTCAAGGAAGCAGAAGCTCGCCTGCTCAAGAATGAAACCACCAAGACCTATATTGGCTCTCACGGTGCCCCTGCTTACGGTGATGCTGTGCTGCCTATGGTATTAGGTGCAGATTCTTCCGTATTGAAAGCCAACCGCGCGAGCGCTACCCAGTCTCCTGGTGGAACAGGTGCACTACGCTTAGCCGCTGACTTTATTGCTCACCAGCTTCCTGGAAAAGGAATCTGGGTCAGCGATCCTACTTGGCCAAACCATCACGGCATTTTCACCGCTGCAGGTATCGAGCTTCACAAGTACCCCTACGTTGATGCTGACAACCGCCTTGATTTCGATGGTATGTTAGCGGCACTGAAAAAGATTCCTGAAGGCGACGTTGTGGTGCTTCACGCCTGCTGCCACAACCCGACCGGCTTTGACCTGTCTAAAGATCAGTGGCATGAAGTAATGGCAGTACTGAGCGAGCGCAAACTACTGCCATTGGTTGACTTTGCTTACCAAGGTTTCGGGGAAGGCCTGGACGAAGATGCCTATGGTGTTCGTCTGCTGGCCGAAAACCTTGATGAAGTTATCATCACCAGCTCCTGCTCAAAGAACTTTGGCATTTACTGCGAACGCACTGGCTGCTTGATCCTAATTGCAAAAGACGCCGAGCAGATGGAGAACGTTCGCTCTCAGGCTGCCATTGTGGCCCGTGAGAATTACTCTAACCCTCCCGCCCACGGCGGCGCGATTGTTAGCGAAATTCTCCACGACGCTGAGCTGTCTGCAATGTGGCGTGAAGAGCTGACCGAAATGCGTGATCGCATCAATACGCTGCGTCGCGACTTCGTTGAAGCCCTTAAGCCTTACGGCCTTGCTGAAAAGTATGCATGCGTTGCAGAGCAGCGCGGCATGTTCTCTTACACCGGTTTAACTCCGGAGCAAGTAGACCGCCTGCGTGATGAGTTCGGTATTTACATGGTGCGCTCTGGCCGTGCCAACGTTGCAGGATTCTCACACGAGAATTTACCTTACCTCGCTAAGGCCATCGCTGCCGTTAACGAATAACGCCAGTGAGTTGTTAACCTTAGTGTCAACAGCTAAAACGCCCAGGCAAATTGCCTGGGCGTTTTTGTAGATGAATTGAAGATAAGCCACTGAACAGGCAAGCGATTGTTATGTACAATTGCCCGCTTGCCGCCAGAGCCTGGGGCGCCCGTGCGGCGTCCGCTACAACGCAATGCTTGACCGATCAGTCAAATCTTCGGCACACTCAGCATAGCCTTGTATACAACACACCATAACTAAGAGGCCTAACATGGCGGCTGTCGGCACTCACTATCCGTGGTACAAAAAAGAAGACACCGACGCGTTCTTCGCGCTGTTTCAAAACAATATTGCCAACTTTGTCATTATCGCAATTACCATGCTGGGCATGGGGTTCCCCACATCCATTGTGTATGGTCAGGTGTTGCCTGGTGCCGCAGTGGCAGTCATGGCAGGTAATTTTTATTACGCATGGAGTGCCGCTAGGCTCGCACGAAAAGAAAACCGCAGTGATGTCACCGCGCTCTCCTACGGCATCTCCACACCGGTCATGTTTGTGTTTCTATTCGGCGTATTGCTCCCCGCCAAGCAGTTAACCGGTGACGCGGAGTTAGCCTGGAAAGTTGCCGTGGCCGCCTGCTTTATTAGTGGCGCAATAGAAGCCTTAATTAGCATCGTTGGCCGCTGGGTGCAGTATCACCTCCCACGGGCCGCCATGTTGGGCGCTGTTGCTGGCGTCGCACTCACCTTTATTGCCGGCGAGATGCTATTTAAGACCTTGGAAATGCCTATCATTGGACTGCTGGTGCTCGGCATTATCATTGTTGGTCTTGTGGCCCGCGTCAGCATGCCGTTTAAGCTACCGACATCGCTGTTTGCCATTGTGGTCGGTACTGCGATGGCATATTTGATTGGCGATGCGGGCAGCGAACGCTTTAGCGATGCTTTTACCCATTTAGGGTTCTACCCCCTGCTGCCTAATTTGGCATGGTATGAAGGGCTGGGCTTGCTGTTTAGCGGCATGCTGGCGGTACTTACCGTCGTGCTCCCCATCACCCTCTATAACGCTATTGAAACCATGAATAACGTTGAAGCGATGGAAGCGGCTGGCGACAAATACGATGTGCGTGAGTGCCAGGCAGTGGATGGAGCAGGCACGATGATCGGCGCTCTATTTGGCGGCGTATTCCCGACAACTGTTTATATCGCCACGGTGGGCGCGAAATGGATGGGCGCAGGACGAGGCTACAGCATTTTAAACGGTGCCGTTTATGCCCTCGCCACCATGTTTGGCCTGATCGCTGCCTTAGCGGCCATTATTCCGGTCTCAGTAGTGGCCCCTATCTTGGTATTTGTCGGCATGTCGATGATAGCCACTGCGTTTCAAGCGAACGATACCCGCTATTATCCGGCCATTGCGCTGGCGATGCTGCCCTACTTTGCCAACTACGTGATGACACGCTTCAACCGGGGTGCTGGTGACGTCGTCAGCGATATTTCCAGTGCCATTGTTGTCATGGGACAAGGTGCGATGTTTATGGCCATCTTCCTAGGGGCAATGACAGTGTCGGTGATCGACCATCAGTTCCGGCGTGCAGCCGCATTCGCCGCCATTGCCGCAGGCTTCTCATTTGTAGGACTGATGCACGCCCCAAAACTGGCCTTTAACGCGGCGCCTGAATTTGTCATGGGTTACTTGGGCATGGCATTACTGTTTATGTACTTCTCATTCCAGGAAGCCCCTAAGAAGCACTAAACGGCATTACTTGCTGAATCCCGCCTGCCGATGCGGGCGGGATAAAATGCGCTTGAGCACTATCCAAGCAACCATACCTGCCAACACGTTACCCAATGCCGCACCAGCGGCTAAGCCTGTCCAGCCAAACAACTGCGCACCCAACCATAAACATGGTAGATAGCAAGTAAACAAGCGTGCGCTTGAAAGCAGCATTGCTCTAAGTGGCCAGCCAAGCGCGTTACCTGCAGACACCACCAGCATACACACACCCAGCGCAGCATAACTTGGCAACAAAAAGCGAATTAGCAACGCGAGCTCACTTTGCACCTCCTGGTTCCCGGCTAACACCATAGCCACCCAGGGTGAAGCCAGCGCCAGCAACAGCCCCAGGCTAAGCTGCCATAT
>NZ_JABUZF010000083.1:0-3398 GCF_014897885.1 Halomonas sp. 3D7M
TTGTTTACCGTGGCCTTCATGTATGTGTTGGTTGCCAGTATTCGTGAAACGGGTGGCATTGACCTGATTATTCGCTATGTACTGGGTCGCCCTAACAGTGAGCGGGGGGCGCTTGTTCGGCTGCTGTTACCCGTGGCATCGCTGAGCGGTTTTCTCAATAACACGCCCGTAGTGGCTACCTACATCCCTGCGGTAATGAGTTGGAGTCGGCGATTAAGGCTTTCTCCTCAACGGCTTTTAATGCCGCTCAGCTTTGCTTCCATTCTAGGCGGTACCATTACACTGTTTGGTACCAGTACTAACTTAGTTGTGCATGGTTTGTTAGTAGAGCGCTATCCCGCGCTTGAGATGGGGCTATTTGATTTAGCGTGGGTAGGTGTCCCTGTTGCGCTGGTGGGCCTTGCTTATCTTATCTTCTTAGGGCCACGCTTATTGCCCTCCCGAGAGGGGATGTCAAAAGCGTTTGCTAACCCTCGCGAGTTCACTATCGAAATGGAAGTTGATCCTGCAGGGGTGCTGGTTGATCGTACGGTGGAAGAGGCTGGGTTACGCCACCTTCAAGAACTTTTTCTAGTCGAAATTGAGCGTGCAGGTAATGTGGTGAGTGTGGTGGGGCCAGGCGAGCAGCTAAAGGCAGGCGACCGACTCGTTTTTGTGGGCACCTCGGACGCCGCTGTAGAGCTACAGCAGATTCGTGGACTCATCCCTTCTCGTGACGCCGCGTCGAGTTTGGAAAAAGAGTTTAAAGAGCGTCGCTTGGTTGAAGCGGTGGTATCGAACCAGTGCCAGTTTATTGGGCAGCGGATTCGTGACGGCCGTTTTAGAACGCTGTATGGCGCTGCTGTCCTAGCAATCTGTCGTGGCGGCGAGCGGGTAACCGGCAACTTAGGTCAAGTCCGTTTGCAACCTGCTGATGTACTGCTGTTAGAAGCGCGCCCTCCGTTCATTGAGCGCCATCGCCAATCGAAAGACTTTCTTTTAATTAGCGAGTTGAACGGCTCAGCGCGGCCTGTGCATGAAAAAGCCCCGCTGGCTTGGGCGATTCTGTTGGGGGCGGTGCTGTTGGCGGCATTAGGTGTCTTAAGTATGCTCAATGCTGCTATGTTGGGCGCGGCGCTCGCGCTGTTAACCGGTTGTTGTTCCGTGGGCGCTGCTAAGCGTGGCCTGGATACGCAAGTGTTGCTGACCATTGCAGCATCGTTCGGGGTGGGGGCTGCGCTGCAAACATCCGGCGCGGCGGATTTCCTGGCGGGCAGTGTTCTATCGTTGGTAGCGGGTAACCCATTGTTGCTATTAATTGCTACTTATTGCGTTGTGGCAATGTTAACCGAGTTGGTAACCAATAATGCCGCTGCGGTGATCATTTTTCCGGTGATCATGGCAGCAGCAGAAAGCCTGGGGGTTAACCCGATGCCCTACGTGGTGGCGGTAATGTTTGCTGCCTCGGCGAGTTTTTTAACGCCGATTGGTTATCAAACGAACCTTATGGTGCATGGCCCTGGCGGCTACCGGGTTAGTGATTTCTTACGTGTTGGTGGTGGCTTAAACCTTTTGACGGGAGCCATTGCCTTAACCCTTATTCCACTGGTTTGGCCGCTTTAAGCAGGCAAATGACTCGCCCAACGCGTCACTTTACGCTAGGGTGGCGCTTTTAACGTTAGCAAGGAAAGAGCCCATGACAGCCCCAGGCGAACTGATTATTGAACCGCAAAATGGTCAACCCGCCGATGCGTGCGTGTTTATTATTCACGGGTTGGGTGCCGATGGGCACGATTTCGAGCCGCTAGTGCCAGCTCTGACACTACCGGACTCAGCGCATGTGCGTTTTATTATGCCCCATGCGCCGCGCTTGCCGGTCACTATTAATGGCGGCATGGTGATGCCTGCGTGGTACGACATCCTCGCCATGGACTTAGGGCGTCGGGTAGATGAAGTGCAGCTGAAAACATCTGCTGAACGTATCCAGGCGCTGATTGAAGAACAGATTGATCAAGGGATCGACAGTCGTCGTATTATCGTAGCGGGTTTTTCCCAAGGTGGCGCAGTCGCTTATCAGGCGGCACTCTCGTTCCCTCAGCCTCTTGGCGGACTGTTGGCAATGTCGACCTATTTTGCGACGGCCGATAGCATCGATTTAGCTGACTCCAATCGTGAGATACCCATCGAAGTGCATCATGGGAATTTCGACCCCATCGTTCCTGAGACTCTGGGTCGCAGTGGTGTCGAACGCCTAAAAGAAATGGGCTACACGGTTAATTATCGCCAGTATCCGATGGCGCATGCGCTATGCCCGCAGCAGGTAAATGATATTGGTAAGTGGCTGAGCGAGCGGTTGGGCTAAGTGGGTAAGCAGTACCGAGGTCGTAGAGCTGGCGTACCTGGTGATATCCCTCGTGAGGGGTGGCTCGATATTATTTGGCGTGTAGTGCGTGCTGCACGTCGGGACCGGATTACTATCTTTGCCGCGGGCATCGCTTTTTATGCCCTGCTGGCGCTATTTCCGACCATTGCCGCCGTTATTTCTCTTTGGGGTTTGCTGTTTGATCCTATTGAGGCAGGTCGTCAGCTTTACGAAATTAGCCGCTTTATGCCACCGGATGCGGCAAACTTGATTGATCAGCAGGCTCAAAAGGTGGTCGAGACGACGGAGTCTGGCAATGTGATGACAGCGCTTGCGGGGCTGTTAGTGGCCATGTACATCGCATCGAAAAGTGTTTCCGTGTTAGTGATTGGCTTAAACGTAGTGTATGGCGAACACGAAAAGCGCCCGTTATTGTTGCGTGGTGTCGTGCTGGTATCGTTGACCTTTGGCTTGATCATAATGACGCTAGTGTCACTGGGGTTTATCGCCATTGTGCCGATAGTGGTGGATGCGCTGACGATTGAGCCACCGGTGAATAGTGTTTTGAAATGGCTGCGTTGGCCCGCGCTGTTGTTACTGATGAGCGTGCTTATTGCTTTGCTGTATCGTTACGCGCCTTATCGACGTTCTGCCCAGTGGCGCTGGTTAAACTATGGCACGCTGTTTGCCACCACTATGTGGTTACTAGGCTCAGGTGGCTTGTCGCTTTACGTACGGTACTTTTCTACCTTTAGTGAGTTGTATGGCTCTCTTGGTGCTGTTGTGGCGCTAATGCTGTGGTTTTGGCTGTCAGCGTTTGTGGTGCTGTTTGGTGCCGAACTCAACTGCGAAATGGAGCGCCAGACCTGCAACGACACAACGGTGGGAGCTGCTCGCTCACTTGGCGAACGTCAGGCATTTGCTGCCGACACGGTGGGTGTTGAAAATCCCTGGAATAGCGAAAATGTTGATGCGCGACACCAACCGCGGGATTAATGAACCTGTAAATAATAGCCACTAAACAACACCGCCCAGCTTTGCTGGGCGGTGTTGTTTA
>NZ_JABUZF010000085.1:0-3341 GCF_014897885.1 Halomonas sp. 3D7M
CATCGACCAGTTGCTGGAACTGAATCAATACATCTGCCGGCGAATTGATGAACTGCGTGACCGGGAGAACCTCCAGGCGCTGAGCCAGTTGCGGGTGGGCCTGAAAGTGACCTTCGAGAGCCGGGAAGGCCCCGTGCTGGGGATTGTCACCAAGATCAACCGCAAGAGCGTGATCGTGTTGGATGAGGATGGCAGGAAGCAGTACAAGGTCTCGCCGGAGTTACTTGAGACCTCTCCGGGACGTGAAGTAGGTCAACTACGTCTTGGAATGAACGCTTACGCTAATTTTAACGAGCCAAATTTATGATTGGACCGCTTTGAGCGAAAAGCGGGCTTTCGGCTCATATCTACCAAAAATCAGCAGTACTCTGAAAGCAGACGTTAATAATTACTTTCTTATATTATTCATAAAAGCGGGGCGTAAAACGCTAATCATCGTCACACAATTGCATTGATGTAACACACTTATAATTTTAGCTCTTCAAGTCTGCATGGCTTTCCAAAAAGGTATCCCTGATAAGTATTGCAGCCCATGCTCTTTAACAATGCTCGCTGATCCTCTGTCTCGACGCCTTCAGCGATTACTTGCAGATCCATTGAACTAGCTAAAGTTATAATAGCCTGAGCAATCGCCTTGTCATTACTACTGTTAATGATGTCCCGAACAAAACTCTGATCTATTTTTAACTGGTTTATAGGTAACTGTTTCAAATATGATAAAGATGAATAACCAGTACCAAAATCATCAATAGAAAACGTAACACCGCATTGCTGCAATTCTCGCATCTTAGCTTTTACATCTGGAATATTATTAGCCAAGAGTGATTCTGTTATTTCTAACTTTAGCAGTTGAGGATTAGCGCCTGAATTTTTCAATGAGTTGATTACTTTCTGAACAAAATCATCTTTGCTAAATTGAACTACGCTAATATTAACCGCAACGCTCAGGTTCTTCATAGCAGGCTTAGAAGCCCAATCGACTAAGGTTTCACACGCCTGTTGTAAAACCCAATCCCCAATAGGCACAATAAGACCCGTTTCTTCCGTTAGTGGAATAAACTGCGCCGGTGAAATCATCCCTTTTTCTGGATGAAACCAGCGTAAGAGGGCCTCAACACCGATAACCTGTCCATGTTGGTCAATCTGCTTTTGATAGAAAAGAGTAAATTGTCTTTGCTGTATTGCGTTATATAAGTCGTGGATCAAGGTCGCTCTTGAGCTAACTGCAACCTGCATCTTGGGATCAAAAAACTGCACGCCATTGCGACCAGCCTCTTTAGCCTTATACATTGCCATGTCGGCTTGTTTTAATAAGTCCTCTTTTGAGACGCTTGTGCTATTAAACATTGTTACCCCGATGCTTGCGGAGCTATTGTACGTTAAACCCTCCAAGTCATATTCTTGCGTTAAGTGAGCCATGATTTTTTGCGCAAGTGATTCAGCCTGATTAGCAGCCGTTTCTTTATCATCACTTAAGTCTGATACTACGACAACAAACTCATCCCCCCCTAACCGTGACACCGTATCACCCTGCCTAACCGATTGAACCAAACGTGCGGCGACCTGGCATAACAATAAATCGCCTTTATTGTGACCAGCACTGTCGTTAAGATTTTTAAAATTATCTAAATCAAGAAACATTAAAGCCGCAAAATTGTTGGCGCGTGAGCAATGTGTTATGGCGCCTTGTAATCTATCCAATAACAACCGACGATTTGGTAGTAATGTGAGTGAGTCATAAAATGCTAACTGATGTATTTCTTGCTCACGACTTTTGCGCTGAGTGATGTCCCGCACGATTCCAATGAAATTAGTTTCACCAGCCATTTTTACTTCAACAACACCCAGCTCAATAGGAAATGTTGTACCATTTTTGTGCAATGCATCAAGTTCACGAATACGACCGGTAATGTCACTGATACCCCGGTTAATATAATTTGATAAGTAACTATCGTGATGTTCACGATGCGGTGAGCCCATAAGCATACTGATATTTCTGCCTATAATTTCTTCATCAGAATAACCAAAAATTTCATTTGCAGCCTGATTAAATTTAAGTACCTTACCCTTGCTATCAATGGTAATAATGCCATCAAGTAAGCTCTCGACAACAGCTTCCATCTGCTTTGATTTTTCGTTGAGTGAGCTTTCGGCCTGTATCTGGTCATTAATATCAAAGTGCGTACCCAGTAACCACTCAGCATTACCATCATTTGTTCTTGTGGACACTCGCCCCCTGGTATTAATCCAAATCCATTCGCCGTTTTTATGTTTCATTCGAATATTGGCTTCGTATATGGGAATAAGACCGGCTGCGTGTTTTTCGATTTGTACAGCACAATAGGCTAAATCATCGGGATGGGTCAGTCGGTCCCAGGTGTTTCTGCAAGTTGGCAGCAGTTCGGAAAGTTCGTAGCCCAACAATGATGCCCATTTATCATTAATTACTAACTCGCCATTTTGTAAATTAAGACGCCATGTGCCAATAGTATTGGCATCAATCACCGCTTTGAGTAAATTCTCACTATTGTGAATGAGCTCTTCATACCGCTTCTCTTTCGTGATATCGGTCTGGATTGCAATATAGCCACTAAGCTCGCCTTCTTCGTTTAGCAATGGATTACAGGCTATTCTCACCCAATATGATTGCTGCTCTTTTGAGTAATTGAGTACGTCAACATTGAAACTCTGCTGTAAAGCCAGGGCCGCTCTCATCCTAACAATAGTTGCAGGATCAGTGTCGGCTCCCTGCAATAGTTCGCCTGGCTTTTTACCCAGCATATCTTCGATGCTATAACCAGTGATGCTAGTAAACGCCTCATTTATCCAGACAACAAAACCACGTATATCGGTTATCACTACGCCATTCGTTGTTTGCCTGGCAACTTCCGAAAGACGCCTGATGGCAGAGTGTGCAGCGGTTTGCTCAGTAGTATTGCGAATAATAATCAGAACTTCATTTTCATCAATTTTCTTGTATCGCGCCTCAAAGGATTTATTCAATTTTGCAAAGGTGTAGTTGTGGTGAATGACATTGCCGTTCTCAAAAGCCTGTTTAACATTATCCATCAGTTGATGACCTAATTCATTAGGCAATACATCAAGGATTTTCTGCCCTAAAATTTCATGTTGAGGCTTAAGCAAATCAGGATGGTCGTTACACACTGAAAAACGAAAGTTTCGGTCAATGACAAAAACCATATCTGGCAATGTTGCCATTATTGTTGCCGTTCTTGTCATGCCAGCTGACAGTTTTTGTTGGAGCGTTTCCTGATCTAGTCTGGCAATCTCATGCTCAACCATGTCAGCTAACTCACGTAAGTGAATCCGCATAAGTTATG
>NZ_JABUZF010000086.1:0-888 GCF_014897885.1 Halomonas sp. 3D7M
TCGTCAGCGCATGTTCCAGGGGGTGCTTACCCATGGCCATTAACAGTAAAGCCACTGCCACTGAACTCGACATGTCACTCTGGACGGGCCGAACAGACCCAGAACCCAACAGTGAGCGCTGGCATCAAAAGATCCAACCGCTCAGCCCAACGGCAGCGCCGGGCTGTGCTTTATTAGGTTTTGAAAGCGATGCAGGTGTGGCCAGAAACCAGGGGCGTACCGGTGCTGCGCAAGGCCCTTCGGCACTGCGTAAAGCGCTGGCACCGCTGGCGTGGCACCGCACAGGCCCAGCCTATGATGCGGGAAATGTACGCTGCGAAGGCGATGCCCTAGAAACCGCCCAACAAGCCCTCGCCGATCGATTAGCAGCGTTACTTAAGGCTGAACACTTTCCCGTTGTGCTAGGCGGCGGCCATGAGGTGGCCTATGGCAGTTGGCTGGGGCTTGCCCAGCATCTCGCTGATAGCGGTGAAAAAGCACCACGCATCGGCATTATCAATTTTGATGCCCACTTCGATCTGCGCGATCCCTCTCATGTGCGCTCTTCGGGCACCCCCTTTACGCAAATTGCTGATGAATGCGCTAAGCGCGGCTGGCCGTTTCGTTACGCCTGCTTAGGCGTAAGCCGCGCTGCCAATACCCGCGCACTGTTTAGTCACGCAGCACAACTCGGCGTCATGGTTCGTGAAGATCGGGACTTCCAACCGGCGCAGCTTGAGTGCATCCGGCGCGACCTGGAGCGCTTCATGGTGCGTTGCGATCACCTCTATCTGACCATCGATCTGGATGTCCTGCCCGCAGGGGAAGCCCCTGGCGTCAGTGCCCCCGCCGCTCGCGGCGTCTCACTCGCGCTGATTGAACCGCTGATTGAGACCATCCGCGACAGCG
>NZ_JABUZF010000087.1:0-915 GCF_014897885.1 Halomonas sp. 3D7M
GCACCGGCGGTTCGGACGAACCGCCGGTGCCGGTGTTTACGCCATGACAGTCGATCCGGACCAGACCTCGATTGCGGCCGCAGGCCTCGATCTGGCCTATCAGACGAAAACCATCGTTCATGACGTCGGTCTTTCCATCGCGAAAGGCACGGTGACGACGCTTGTCGGCCCCAACGGGTCGGGCAAATCGACATTGCTCAAGGGGCTGGGTCGGCTGCTCGACCCTTTGGGTGGACAGGTTCTGCTCAATGGCAGGGATATTCGAGAGATGCGGACGCGCGACATCGCGCGCAGGCTCTCGATCCTGCCGCAGGGGCCGGTCGTTCCCGAGGGCCTGAATGTTCACGAACTGGTCGCCTATGGCCGTGCGCCGCATCAGGGGCTTTTCGGCCTGACGACGGAGGAAGACCGGGCGGCGGTCGAGCACGCCATGGCTATGACCGGCGTCGCACCGTGGCGCGATACGCTTGTGGATGCGCTTTCGGGCGGGCAGCGGCAGCGGGTCTGGATCGCCATGACGGTGGCGCAACAGACGCAGATCATGTTTCTCGACGAGCCGACGACCTATCTCGACATCGCGCATCAGCTCGACGTTCTCGAACTGCTGCGCAAACTCAACCGCGCGCATGGCCGCACCATCGTCATGGTGCTGCACGATCTCAATCTGGCGGCGCGCTATTCCGATCGCATCGTTGCGCTGCGCGATGGCCGCATCGTCGCCGACGGTGCACCGCGGGACGTTATCACCCCGTCGATCCTGCACCGGGTTTTCGAGATCGAGGCGGAAATACATGACGATCCCGTTTCGGGATGCCCATGGTTCGTTCCCAGACAGATCGTCCCCGCACAAAACGCCGAAGAACAGATCGTTATGGAAAGAAGTGTGCCGCAGTCAATTACCTCCGGCTGAAGCCG
>NZ_JABUZF010000096.1:0-34874 GCF_014897885.1 Halomonas sp. 3D7M
AGGGGTCGCCTAGGCGACCCCTTGTTATTCATAAGTTATTCATGAAATGTTTGCCTAGCTGCTCAGCGCCCTAGCGCCATGCTTTTCATACTGTGAGGTACTTGGCTAAGTACCCTTTCAAGTACTCATCCGATTTTGAGGAACGTCTGCGATGCAGCAGAACGCCGATCAGACACAATGTCTACCCCTGTTGCCTTTGCGGGACGTGGTTGTGTACCCGCAAATGGTTATTCCACTTTTTGTTGGTCGTGAGAAGTCCATCCAAGCGTTGGAAGCGGCGATGGAGGCCGACAAACGTGTGCTGCTGGTGGCTCAGCGTGAGGCCTCCCAGGATGAGCCCGATAACGCTGATCTTTATGCCATGGGCACCGTGGCCGATATCATGCAACTGCTAAAATTGCCTGATGGCACTGTAAAAGTGCTGATTGAAGGTAATTTTCGCGCTGATGTTATTGATATTGAAGAGCACGAAACGGGCTACACCCAAGCTTACTTGGTGCCTCGCGAGAGTGAGCCGCTAACCAGTCGTGAACAAGAAGCACTGGTACGTGTGCTGCTCAACCAATTTGAGCAATACGTCAAACTGTCCAAAAAAGTGCCTAACGAGGTGCTCAATTCGCTTTCTGGAATTGAGGATCCGAGCCGGTTGGTCGATACCATCTGTGCGCACTTGTCATTAAAAATAGGCGACAAGCAAGAGTTGCTCGAAATGGATCGCGTGCGTGATCGCATTGAGCATTTAATGGCGCTGATTGAGTCCGAAATTGATTTGCTGCAGGTTGAAAAGCGCATCCGCTCACGTGTGAAAGAGCAGATGGAAAAGACCCAGCGCGAGTATTACCTCAATGAGCAGATGAAGGCCATCCAGAAAGAGATGGGTGAGCTGGATAATGTGCCAAATGAGGCCGAAAAATACGAGCAAGCCATCGCTTCATCTGGAATGCCCAAAGAAGCGGCAGAAAAGGCTACTCAAGAGCTTAGTAAGCTGAAAATGATGGCTGCTAACTCGGCCGAAGCTACCGTGGTTCGCTCTTACCTAGACTGGCTAATAGCCGTCCCTTGGAAGAAGCGTACCCGCGTCAAGCACGACTTAGTGAAAGCGCAAGAAGTGCTGGATCAGGATCATTACGGCTTAGAAGAAGTCAAAGCACGCATCCTTGAATATCTTGCAGTACAGAAGCGCGTGCGTAAGATGAAAGGGCCTGTATTATGCTTGGTGGGCCCACCAGGTGTGGGTAAAACCTCTCTTGGTCAATCTATCGCACGGGCCACGAATCGTAAATATGTTCGCCTGGCGTTAGGTGGCGTACGTGACGAATCTGAAATTCGCGGTCATCGCCGCACCTACATTGGCTCGTTGCCGGGTAAGTTAATGCAGCGGATGAGCCGTGCTGGCGTTAAGAACCCACTGTTTTTATTGGATGAAGTCGATAAACTCGGTATGGATCACCGCGGTGACCCTGCATCAGCGCTGCTAGAGGTGCTTGATCCTGAGCAAAATAATAGCTTTAGTGATCACTACCTTGAGTTGGACTACGATCTGTCAGAAACGCTATTTATCTGTACTGCTAACTCAATGAATATTCCTGGTCCGCTGTTGGATCGTATGGAAATCATTCGTTTGCCGGGTTACACCGAAGATGAAAAGCTAGCGATCGCTAGGCGCTATTTGTTGCCGAAGCAGCAAGAAGCGAATGGCCTCAAAACAGAAGAGCTGGCGCTCAATGATGATGCTCTGCTAGAACTAGTGCGTTATTACACCCGTGAAGCTGGGGTGCGAGAGCTGGAGCGTCAGATCGCCAAAGTCTGCCGTAAGGTGTTGCGCGAGCGTTTAGAAGCCGAGCAGGCAGCGAGTGGTAAGCAGGGTAGCCATCTGCAGGCTCAACAAGTACTGGCAGCTGAAGATATTGAAGCCTATGCCGGCGTGCGCCGTTATAGCTACGGGTTGGCTGAGCAGGAAGATCAAGTTGGTCGTGTGACAGGGCTAGCGTGGACATCGGTTGGCGGCGAATTGCTGAATATCGAATCTGTTGTTACGCCCGGCAAAGGACGTATCAACAAAACCGGCTCGCTGGGCGATGTTATGAAAGAGTCGGTGAGTGCGGCGCAAACGGTCGTTAAGGCGCGTGCAAAAGAGTATGGTATTGATCCGCAACGGTTTGAGAATGAAGACTTGCACATTCACGTTCCGGAAGGTGCTACGCCTAAAGATGGCCCAAGTGCAGGCATTGCCATGGTAACCGCGATTGTCTCTGCCTATACTCAACGCCCTGTGCGTTGTGATGTGGCCATGACAGGCGAAGTGAACCTACGTGGCGAAGTGATGCCCATTGGGGGGTTAAAGGAGAAATTGCTGGCAGCCCGTCGCGGTGGTATAAAGACGGTCTTAATTCCTGAGGAAAATCGTCGAGACCTCAAGGAAGTGCCAGAAAATATTAAAGGGGCACTTGATATCCGTCCCGTACAGTGGATAGATGAAGTACTGGCCGTAGCGCTACATAACGATCCAATTGACGAGAGCGTCTCGTTGAAAGGTTCTGATCCGGCTTTTAATTCAACCGTCGTAACGAGTACCCATTAAGCGTTAATACTCCATTGAGTTTTAACATTACTTAATAGTTTTGCCCAAGACCTTGAGTTGCGGGCATTTCTCGGCACTGTCGCTTGACAGGGGTTTCAAGGCATTGCTATAAAACACAGCTACGCTTTGAAGTTGTATCTAACGGTGGCAGTGCCGTTCAGAGCCATTTTTTTGAAACAGTTAAGGGGTGAAGTGTGAATAAGTCCGAGCTGATTGAAGCTATTGCCGCGTCTGCTGATATTCCTAAAGCAGCGGCAACCCGCGCATTGGATGCCATGGTGGAGTCTGTCACCGATAGCCTCAAAAAAGGCGAAAGTGTTTCACTGGTAGGTTTTGGTACTTTCGCAATTAAAGAGCGTGCCGCTCGTACTGGTCGTAATCCGCAGACCGGCCAGCCGATTGAAATTAGCGCTGCGAAAGTCCCCAGCTTCAAAGCCGGTAAAGCGCTGAAAGACGCCGTCAACTAATTGGCTCGCGTTTGCTGTAAGCTAATGGGCGCATCGCATTCGCGATGCGCCCATGTTTTTTTCTGGCCCGATAGTTAGGGCGATAGATAGCTGTGATGATCTGAGGCTAGCATGCTGCAAAGTATTCGAGATGGCTCCAGAAGCTGGGGTGCCAAAATAATTATCGGTGTCATGGTGGCTGCCATGGCGCTTTTTGGCGTGGAGTCGCTGTTTAGTGTCTTTGGCGATGACCCTAATGAAGTGGCGAGCGTTAACGGCGAACCAATCATGCGTCAGCAGGTTGAGCTTGAGGTACAACGTGCGCTTCGCTCTGGACAGGTGCCACCAGAGCAAGAGCGGGCGCTTCGTAATGATGTCCTTGACCAGTTGATAACTCAGCAACTGCTAACACAATATGCTGAAGACGGTGGTGTGTTCGTCTCCGATGCCCAACTAGACCAAATGATTGTTGGTCTGCCAGAGTTTCATGATCAAGATGGTCGGTTCTCGGCTGAAATATTCCGCAACCGTCTTGCTGGTGCAGGATATACCCCAGTGGCGTTTCGTGAAGAGCTGCGTGCCGATATCAAGCGCCAGCACTTGCAGCAAGGCCTTGCGTTTAGCGACTTTAGCTTGGAAAGCGAGCAGGAACGCTTAGCTGAATTGCAGCGCCAGCAGCGCAGTTTTCGCTATGTTTTATTAGATGCCGATGATGTAAGCGTAGAGGCGAATGTTACTGAAGCGCAAATGCAGGAATATTTCGATGCAAACCAGGCACGTTTCGAGCGTCCTGAGCAGGTGCGCGTTGAGTATGTGTTAGTTGACCGTCAAGCGATGGCGGAAAACGTTGAGGTTAACGAGCAGAGCTTGCGCGATGCGTGGCGTGAGCAGAATCGCAATGCCGATCGACGTGTCTCTCATATTATGGTGACGTTTGGCGAAGAGCGCAGTCGCCAAGAAGCGCAAGCACACGCTAATGAGGCTTTAGAAGCCTTGAACAGCGGTGAAACTTTCGCCGATACGGCACTGCGTTATTCAGATGATACGGCGAGTGCTGAGGAAGGCGGCGACTTAGGGGTTATTAGTCGTGGTTTCTTTGGTGATGCCTTTGATGAAGCTGCTTTTGCTCTCGATGAAGGTGAAACATCTCAACTGGTGGAAATGGATGGTGCATTTCATATCCTTCAGGTAACCGAGCTGGTAGCACCCGCCTTTGAAGAGCAGCGTGAGGCACTTCAGCAAGATGTTGCTCTGCGTGAAGTCAATGATGAGTTCAATCAGCAAGTTCAGCGCTTAATTGATGAGAGTTTTGCTGCCGATGATCTGCAAAGCGTAGCGGATGACCTCGGTCTAACGCTAAACCAGACTGACTGGTTAGCACGCGGTGAAGGTGAGGGCGTGCTTTCAGAGCCGGGGGTGCTAGATGAGGCCTTTAGTGCTGATGTGCTAGAAGAAGGCTATAACAGCGAAGTGATCGAGCTGGATGATGATCGTCGCCTTGTGCTGCGTGTTGCGGAGCATCGCGAAACGACTCAACTCACGCTAGACGATGTGCGTGACGAAGTCGCTAACGCTGTTGTTGCTCAACAACGCCAAGAAGCACTTGAGCAAGAAGCGGCTCGTATGATCGAGGCGGTGGAAGCGGGCGAGGCCAGCAACATTGATTGGCTTGAGGCTAGCAATATATCGCGCCAGTCTGACACTGTGCTTCCCCAGGCGGTAGTGCAACAGGTGTTTCGTATGCCGCGTCCGCAGGAGGGTGATAGCGTTTACCGTTCTGTGTCACTTCCGGAAGGCGTTGCCATCATAGCGTTGGATAGCGTATCCGTAGGCGAAGTTGACGAGCAGCTTACTTCTTTTGTAGCTCAAATGGCTGAACAACTCCGCGCCCAGTCTATCATTCAGGGCTTGGTAGACGATCTGCGTAGTGACGCGAAGATTGAGCGTTAATTAACGCGTTTTTATTAACCCAAAAAGCCGGCCAAAAATTGATTTGGCCGGCTTTTTTGATGGTTTTTTGCTGATGTGCAACGTTAAGTATTAGGGTGGGTTGGCTAAGGTGAATTGACGCAGAATAGGCATGGCGTCATGCTCTGCCGTGCGTTCAACGACAATGTCCCAGCCATGGTGAACATCCCAGTCACCAAGAACAAAACGTTTTGCAGGTACCTCCTCAACCGTCAGGTCATGTACCTTTGGCCGGTGTGTGTGACCATGAATCATGGTGGTGACACCAGAGTACGCCATCAGCGCCACCACTTCTTCGTGTGTCACGTCCATGATCGCTTCCGCTTTACTCGCGTTGGCATCGCCCGACTGCATACGCAGACTCTTGGCAAGCTCCAGTCGCTGATCAAGGGGTAAGGATAGGATTTGCGTTTGCCACTGAGGATCTCTGGACTGTTGGCGGAACGCCATGTAAGCATCATCTTTAGTGCAAAGACTGTCGCCATGTAGAATAACGACAGGCACTCCTTGGAGTTCCACCGTTTGGCTTTCGGGTAGCAGAGAGGCTTGGCACTCACTGATAAAGCGCTCGCCAATCAGAAAGTCGCGATTGCCGTGCAGGAAATAAATCGCAGTTCCGTTGCTGCTTAATTTGCGTAACCGTCTGATCACTTCCCAGGCAATGTCGCTAAGAGGATGTGGTGTGTCAAGGAGATCATCTCCGATCCAGGCGTCAAACAGGTCGCCTAGAATATACAGGGCGTCAGCCCCAGTAGCGGTGTGCTCTAAGTAATGATAAAACCCCTGATTAATCTCAGGGGTATCACTGCTTAGATGCATATCAGCTATCAGCAGAGTGCGCATAGAACTCCCGTAATTAGTCGGCTTCTTTTACATAGGCGCGCTCAATGATGACATCGTCTGCGGGCACGTCAGCATGCATACCACGACGTGTGGTGCTTACACCGCGGATGGCGTCTACCACGTCCATGCCGTCGACAACCTCGCCAAACACTGCGTATCCCCAGCCTTGAAGACTTTTACCACTATGATTCAAGAAACTATTGTTACCAACGTTGATAAAGAACTGCGCTGTGGCAGAGTGAGGGTCTTGAGTGCGTGCCATTGCCAGTGTGCCAACCGTGTTTTGTAAACCATTGTCGGCTTCGTTCTCGATCGGATCACGCGTTGGCTTTTGGTTAAAATCTTGATCGAAGCCACCGCCCTGAACCATAAAGCCATCGATAACACGGTGAAACAAAGTGCCATCATAAAAACCATCGCGGACATATTGCTCAAAATTAGCGGCAGTTTTTGGCGCTTTTTCATGATTAAGCGCAATAGTGATGTCACCGTGGTTGGTCTGTAATACGATCATAGATAAATTCCTGTTCAATAAAGGCGTTCGCCTTGGCGCTGTGCATCGGCGTCACGTTATAATAGCGGTTTTGCTTGGCACCGCGAAGCGCAAACCCTAATAGCTTAGGCATTGGTTGCCTAGCCCGCCATCCACCATGAGGTTATCAACACCACCATGACCAACGAGACCACCCCAGCGCCGAACTTCATTCGCAACCAAGTACGCGACGAAATAGAGGGCGGCCAGGTCACCAAAATCGTGACGCGCTTTCCTCCCGAACCTAATGGCTTTTTACATATCGGTCATGCAAAGTCGATCTGTTTAAACTTCGGGTTGGCAGAGCAGCTAGGTGGTGAGTGTCATCTGCGCTTTGACGACACCAACCCCGCGAAGGAAGAACAGGCGTATATCGACGCTATCAAAGAGGACGTCAGCTGGTTAGGCTTTAACTGGGCAGGCCCAGTTCGCTTTGCTTCTGATTATTTCGACCAGCTTTATGCGTGGGCACAACATCTTATTCGCGAGGGCAAAGCTTACGTTGATGATCTTTCGCCAGATGAAATTCGCGAATACCGTGGCACACTCACGGCACCGGGTAAGCCAAGTCCTTACCGCGAGCGCAGCGTTGACGAAAGCCTAGATTTGCTGGAACGCATGCGTAACGGCGAGTTTGGCGAAGGCGAAAAAGTACTGCGTGCAAAAATTGATATGGCGTCGCCCAATATCAATCTTCGCGACCCGATCCTTTACCGTATTCGCCATGCCAGCCACCATCAAACAGGTGACAAGTGGAAAATCTACCCGTCGTACGATTTTACCCATGGTCAGTCTGACGCCATCGAAGGCATTACCCATTCAATCTGTACGCTAGAGTTTGAAGACCATCGCCCGCTTTACGAGTGGTTTTTGAATAACTTGCCGGTTCCCGCCAAGCCGCGCCAAATCGAGTTTGCTCGACTTAATTTGGATTACACCCTCACTTCGAAGCGCAAGCTGAAACTGCTGGTTGACGAGCAGATTGTTGATGGCTGGGACGACCCGCGTATGCCAACTATTTCAGGTATGCGTCGTCGCGGCTATACGCCGGCATCCATTCGCAAGTTCTGTGAGATGATTGGTGTTACGCGCGCCGATGGAGGTTTGGTGGATATTGCCATGCTAACGCATGCGATTCGCTCTGATCTTGAGGACAATGCGCCGCGGGCAATGTGCGTATTGAAACCCCTTAAGGTGGTACTGACCAACGTTCCTGAAGACCATGAAGAAGTGTATGACGTGCCTGGGCACCCCGCGCGAGAAGATATGGCGGTGCGTAAGGTGCCGTTTAGTCGCGAGCTGTATATTGACCAAGACGACTTCATGGAAGACGCGCCCAAAAAGTTTTTCCGTTTAGCGCCCGGCAAAGAAGTCCGCCTGCGTAACAGCTACGTGATTCGTTGTGATGACGTTGTTAAGAACGAAGCCGGTGACGTGACGGAACTGCACTGTTCGGTGGATTTCGATACGCTAGGTAAAAACCCTGAAGGCCGCAAGGTGAAAGGCGTGATTCACTGGGTGAGTGCCGCCCATGGTGTACCGATGGAAGTGCGCTTGTATGACAATTTGTTCACGGTTGAACAGCCGGATCGTGACAAAGATGTCGACTTCCTCGAACACCTGAACCCCGACTCCTTGGCGGTGTGCCACGCCATTGGCGAGCCCAGTTTGGCGGATGCTGTTCCAGAAGATCGTTTCCAGTTTGAGCGGGTGGGCTATTTCTGCGCTGACCGTCATGCTTCCAAGCCAGGGCAGTTGGTGTTTAATCGTACCGTTGGGTTGAAAGATAGCTGGGCGAAAATCAAACAGAAGGGCTAAGGAATCGTCATATGCACATTTATAATACGCTGACACGCCGCAAAGAACCGTTTACCCCGCTGGTGGCGGGTAAAGTCAGCATGTATGTCTGCGGCATGACGGTGTATGACTACTGTCACCTTGGCCACGCGCGGGTCATGGTGGCCTTCGATGTGATAACCCGCTACCTGCGTTATCGCGGTTATGATGTTACTTATGTCCGTAACATCACCGACATTGACGATAAAATTCTCAAGCGTGCCGAAGAGAATAACGAATCGATTAGCACACTCACCGAGCGCATGATTCAGGCAATGCACGAAGACGAAGCACGTCTTGGTGTATTGCCCCCAAGCCATGAGCCTCGGGCGACAGGTCATATCGATGACATTGTTGCCATGATTGAGACGCTGATTAAGAAAGACTTTGCTTATGCTGCTGCCAATGGGGATGTGTATTACCGGGTACGCAAGTTCGCTGATTACGGCAAGCTAAATAATCGTCAACTTGATGATATGCGTTCTGGTGCTCGGATTGAGGTTGATGTTCATAAAGAGGACCCGCTTGATTTTGTGCTTTGGAAAGCCGCTAAACCGGGCGAAGCACACTGGCACTCTCCTTGGGGCAATGGCCGCCCAGGATGGCACATTGAGTGCTCAGCAATGTCGACGTGCTGCTTAGGCGACACCTTCGATATTCATGGTGGTGGTCCTGACCTTACGTTTCCTCATCATGAAAACGAAATTGCCCAATCAGAGGCGGCGACTGGTAAAACCTACGTCAACACCTGGATGCATGCCGGGGCCGTGCGGGTTAACCAGGAAAAGATGTCAAAATCGTTGGGTAACTTTTTTACCATCCGCGATGTGTTGGCAGAGCATGATCCGGAAGTCGTGCGTTTCTTGCTAGTGGCTAGCCACTACCGTAGCCCAATTAACTACTCGGTAGACTCTCTCCATGAGGCTCGCAAATCGCTGACGCGCTTTTACACAGCATTAGAGGGTGTGGAAGTGTCATCTAGCGGTGACGGTGACGAGGCAGGCTATGCTGAGCGTTTCACCACGGCGATGGATGACGACTTCAATTCGCCTGAGGCGTTAGCGGTATTATTCGATCTGGCGCGGGATCTCAATCGCGCTAAGAGCGAGTCGCCAGAAAAAGCGCAGCGTTTAGCATCGGAATTAACACGTCTAGCGGGTGTGCTAGGGCTTTTGCAGCAAGATCCTCAGACTTTTTTGAAAGGTAATCAGCAGCAGGTAGCGCTGAGTGAGACTGAGATTGAGGCCAAAATAGCACAGCGTAAAGAAGCAAAAGCCAATAAAGATTTTGCTCAGGCAGATGCTATTCGAGATGAACTAGCGAGTTTGGGTATTATCCTGAAGGATTCCCGTGAGGGAACAACCTGGGTGATTGAAGCGCCTTAAGCGTTATCGATGTTGAGCGTGATGACAGTGAGGGCATTGAATAGAAACGTTGTAAATGTCAGGCGCCGTTGATATGGCGTCTGACGTCAATGTCGTTGGCTCTTATACTGAGATGATACCTTCAAGACGCTAAATAATAGGATGACCACTATGCGCTTTACTCTAAAACCGACCATCGTCGCTTGCTTATCAGCCATTACTTTTTCGACTGCTTACGCCAGCGACCCTGTTGTCGTGTCCTCCAAAATCGACACAGAAGGGTCCGTGCTGGGTGAGCTGATTATTCAAACGCTAGAGCGTGGCGGTGTGCCTACAGAAGATCGCCTACAGCTAGGTGGCACCAGCGTTGTGCGTAGTGCGCTTGAAGCGGGAGAAATCAACCTTTATCCCGAATATACCGGTAACGGCGCTTTTTTCTTTGATATGACTGACAGCCCTGTCTGGAATAGTGCAGAGGATGCCTACCAGACTGTTAAAGAGCGCGATGCGGCGCAGGGGCTAATATGGCTGAAGCCTGCTAGCGCTAATAACACCTGGGCCATGAGTATTCGTGAAGACGTGGCGACGGCCAACGGCTTAACGACCCTTGATGACCTTGCCGACTATGTTAACGAAGGCGGCGAGTTTAAATTCGCAGCGAGTGCAGAATTTGTAGAGTCCGCTCAGGCATTGCCTGCATTTCAGGATGCTTATGGTTTTGAACTTGGCGATGATCAACTGCTTGTACTGTCCGGTGGTAATACGGCGGCTACTATGCGAGCCGCTGCCCAACAAACAAGCGGTGTTAATGGTGCCATGACCTATGGCACCGATGGTGGTTTAAGTGCGCTGGGACTGGTTGTTTTAGAAGATATTAAGGGGGTTCAGCCGGTATATCAGCCGTCGCCAGTGGTGCGTGCCGAAGTGCTGGATGCCTACCCTGAAATTGAGACGCTACTCAACGACGTATTTGCAACGCTTGACCTTGTGACGTTGCAAACGCTGAACGCTGATGTAGCGGTGAATGGTTTCTCTCCTGATCAAGTCGCAAGCGACTATCTTGATAGCCTGGATGACTAATGAATGTCGCAGATAGACGCCTTGCCATTGCCACCCCGTCAATATGGGCATTTAAACTCAGTACTGATATGTTTAAGTGCCGCTATGTTAGGAGCCTCTTGGCTACTGGGTCTTGTTAGCGTCGCGCCTAATAGAATTGTAGCGGGTACATCTTATGGCTTAGTACATGCGATTGGGTGGCCCGGTGCGCTGCTTGTTTCCTTGCTATTTATCGCTATGGGCGGCTTGGCTATTAAGCCAAGCCGTCTTCATAGCTATGCTCAGCTCTGTATCATTACCCTGACACTCTTATTGATGCCATTCGGGCTTATGGTAGCAGGCCACTGGCTGATTGATCCCACTCTGCCGCAAGCGCGTTTAGGTATTGGTGCTGCCTATTGGGTCGTGCTTTTTTTACTTTTATTGTGCCTAGTGGAAGTGCGTTTACGTTTGGGGTTGTCGCGCTTATGGACCACCCTATTGCTCTGCAGCGTGGGGGGAGCGTGGCTGCTTTGTGCCGCCTTATGGCTTGAAAATTTAGCCCTTGTTCAGGAGTTTCAAGCGCGCGACCAGCAATTTTATCGTGCCATGCTGCAACATGTGGTACTGGTCGGCATAGCGGTGAGCGTTAGTATCGTAGTTGGTTTAGTGCTCGCTATGCTAATGCGACGTTACCAACGTCTACAACGAATAGCGTTTGCATGGCTGAACTTCCTGCAAACGATTCCGAGCTTGGCTCTGTTTGGTCTACTGCTGGCTCCGCTTGCTTGGCTAGCTGCTAACGTACCTGTTTTAGCCCAGTTGGGGGTTAGCGGTATCGGCGCCACCCCCGCATTGATGGCGCTCATTGCCTATAGCCTGTTACCCATGGTGCGCAATACTTATATTGCGCTTGATGAAGTCGACCCTGAAACCTTAGATGCTGCTAAGGCGATGGGTATGCGTCCGTATCAGCGCTTCTGGCAGGTAAGATTTCCTTTGGCGCTGCCAATACTATTAGAAGGCGTGCGAATCACCGCTGTTCAAGCGATTGGATTAACGGCCGTTGCTGCGTTGATTGGGGCGGGTGGGCTTGGCACGTTCATTTTTCAGGGGTTGGGCCAAGCGGCTATGGACATGGTGTTGCTTGGCGCGCTGCCTATTTTAGTCTTGGCACTTATTGTAGATGCTAGTTTGGGGGCGTTAGCCGACGCGCTTCGCCCCGGAGGACATAAATGATAGAGCTTTCCCATGTGTCGAAGCACTTTGGCGAAGACACAGCGGTAGACGACATATCCTTACACGTCGCGAAAGGAAAGTTCTGTGCGCTGGTAGGGTCGTCAGGCTGCGGAAAATCAACGACGCTACGTATGATAAATCGTTTGATTGAGCATAGTAGCGGCGACATTATCATCGACGGACAGGCAATAGGCCACTATGACCCGGTTAAGCTTCGCCGCCGTATCGGCTATGCGATCCAGAGTACTGGCCTGTTTCCCCATTGGACGGTAGCGCACAACATTGGGCTGGTACCGCGTTTGCTAAAATGGCCTGCCGCTGATGTTAAAGCACGCGTCGAAGAGTTAATGCGTCTATTAGGCCTTCCCACGGAAGAGTTTGCCCATAAGTATCCTCACCAGCTCTCTGGCGGCCAGGCGCAGCGGGTAGGCGTTGCGCGCGCATTGGCGGCAGATCCTGATATTTTGCTGATGGATGAGCCTTTTGGAGCGCTAGACCCGATTACTCGGGAAAAGCTTCAGGACGAGCTGGCAAAGCTTCAAGCGCGGCTGCATAAAACCGTGGTGTTCGTGACTCACGATATGGATGAAGCGCTCAAACTGGCAGATCATTTAGTCGTTATGCGCGAAGGGCGTATTGTGCAGCAGGGGTCACCGCTAGCGCTGCTTCAAGCCCCCGCCGAACCGTTTGTTGAGTCGCTATTGGGAGGGTTGGAGCGTGGTTTAAAGCAGGCTGCCTTAACACGCGTCAAAGATCACATGTCATCGCTTGGGCAGACACTGCCTGCCCAGTCGCGTATTCCGGGGGAGTTTTCACTGCGCCAAGCGCTTTCAATGATGCTGCGTGACCACTGCGATAGGCTGACGGTTGTCGACCAGCATGATATGCCGATTGGTGAGTTATCGCTGCGCAAAGTGGTCAAAGAGGCCCAGTTAGACAGGGTAAGTCACCGTGACGCGTGATCGTAACCGGGGTGAATCATCAATTGCAGTCGGCCCGCGCTGGCTATGGCCTATTGGTTGGGCACTCTTGCTGCTGATAGGGGTATTGGGTATCTCGGCGTTAGAGCCTGTATTTCGTTGGCTGGAGCCCGACGCCCGTCAGGTGATTTATGCCCGCGCTGATTTTGCTTCTCTGCTGGCAAGGCACGTGTTTGTTGTTGGAATCGCAGCTGTCATTACGATATGTCTAGGCGTATTGGCCGGCATCGCAGTCACTCGCCAATGGGGACGAGACTTCTTACCCCTTGTCGGGCAGTTGGCTTCACTGGGTCAGACATTTCCTCCTGTGGCAGTGCTTGCCCTGGCGGTTCCTGTATTGGGTTTTGGAACATTGCCGATTATCGTGGCGCTAATGCTCTATGGCTTATTGCCGATTGTGCGAAACACGCTTGCCGGGCTGCAGGATGTAGATGCGAGTCTTAAACAGGCGGCGTTTGCCATGGGGATGACCCCTTGGCAGGTATTAACTCGCGTTGAGCTTCCATTAGCCACACCAGTAATTCTGGCCGGTATCCGAACATCGGTAACCATTAATATTGCCACAGCGGCTATAGGGGCAACGGTAGGCGCCAGTAACTTAGGCGACCCGATCATAGCAGGTATCGTGAATGGCAATATGGCGTATGTTTTACAAGGTGCGCTGTTGATCGCGTTACTCGCGTTGACCGTCGATAGTCTATTTGATGCGTTGCAACAACAGCTGCGCACTCGTCTATCTGCGTCTTAAGTTGTATCCCTAAAAGTAGCAGACTGCGTTACTGTCCTTGTGTTGCGTTGATCGAGGTGACACTAACCTCGACAAGCTTGACCTATGCTAGATAAATCCACTGGCAAAAACGGTCAACACCAACAACACTGCCCTCAAAAGGGGTAATACAAGGATAATAAGCATGACAAACTACGTACATCAGCCGCTCTTTATGACCGGCGACGAATTCTCAATGGCTACCTTCAGCCTGCTCGACCCAGAGGGCGAGCTTTACGAAGGTGCTAAAGAGCCAGACCTACCGCGTGATCATGCCAGACGGCTCTATCAAGCCATGCTGGCCACCCGTATCCTAGATGAGCGCATGATGGCTGCCCAACGCCAGGGGCGGCTCAGTTTCTATATGCAAAGCACGGGTGAAGAAGCCGCCGTTGTTGGCGCCGCTGCTGCGCTAGACGATGCCGATATGATCATGGCGCAATACCGCGAACAAGGCGCCTTAATGTACCGCGGGTTCTCCATTGACGAGTTTATGAATCAGCTGTTTGGCAACGAGCTCGACTACGGTAAAGGCCGCCAAATGCCGATTCATTATGGATCACGCAAGCTGCACTACATGACCATTTCTTCTCCGCTTGCAACGCAAATCCCCCAGGCGACAGGCTACGCATACGGTCAGAAATTAGCGGGTGATGGGCATTGCACCTTAACGTTTTTCGGTGAGGGTGCGGCATCAGAAGGTGATTTCCACGCCGCGCTGAATATGGCGTCAGTCCATCAAGTACCGGTGATTTTTTTCTGCCGCAATAATGGCTATGCCATTTCGACGCCGTCAACCGAGCAGTTTGCAGCGGATGGCATTGCCCCAAGGGCATTTGGCTATCATATGCATGTGATACGCGTTGACGGGAACGATGCACTGGCAGTTTATGAAGCGACACGCCAAGCGCGTCAGATTGCCGTTGAACAAAACAAGCCGGTGCTGATTGAAGCCATGTCTTACCGTCTTGCTGCTCACTCCTCTTCGGATGACCCATCCGGCTATCGTGCCAAAAGTGAAGAAGAAGCATGGCGGTTAAAAGACCCCATACTGCGCATGCAGAAATGGCTGCTGAAAAAAGGCTGGTGGAGCGAGGAGGAGGAAACTAGTCAGCAGGAAACGTTGCGCCGCGAAGTGCTGGATACCTTGAAACGGGCAGAAAAGCGTTCACCCCCACCGCTGGAGTCGCTGATTACTGATGTCTATGCCGACATAACCCCTGAGTTACAGCGTCAATTTGATCAGCTTAAGCGCCATATTCGCCGCTATCCAGAGGCCTACCCGCGTGGAGCGCGGTCGCTAGACCTTGAGGTGAATACGTCCACAGATTCCCAGGGGGAGGCATAACATGCCCACAATGAACATGCTCCAGGCGATCAACAATGCGCTTGATATCGCCATGGCTGAAGATGACAAAGTTATCTGTTTTGGTGAAGATGTTGGCGTTTTTGGCGGCGTATTCCGTGCTACCAGCCATTTACAGGAAAAATATGGTAAATCGCGCTGCTTTAACACGCCGTTGGTAGAACAAGGCATCATTGGTTTTGCCAATGGGCTGGCTGCTCAAGGCTCAGTGCCCGTTGCTGAAATACAGTTTGCCGACTACATCTTTCCCGCTTTTGACCAAATCGTTAATGAGTCTGCGAAATTCCGCTACCGTTCGGGGGATTTATTCAATGTGGGGGGATTAACCATCCGCACGCCCTATGGCGGTGGTATCGCGGGGGGGCTCTATCATTCGCAGTCACCAGAGGCTTACTTTACACATACGCCCGGTTTAAAAGTCGTTGTGCCGCGCAATCCCTACCAAGCGAAAGGGCTACTGCTCGCTTCCATTCGCGATCCAGATCCGGTGCTTTTTTTAGAACCCAAGCGTCTCTATCGTGCCTCGGTGGGTGAGGTGCCCCAAGAAGATTATCAGCTTCCTATTGGTGAAGCGGAGGTCATTAAAGAGGGGACTGATATAACGCTGGTGGGCTGGGGCGCGCAAATGGAAGTCATCGGCAAAGCCGTTGAGCTTGCTGAAGAGCAAGGCATTGCCTGTGAAGTGATTGATCTGCGTACGTTGTTGCCATGGGATGCGGATACTGTCGTTGAGTCTGTTCTAAAAACAGGACGTTTGATCGTCAGCCATGAAGCGCCGTTAACAGGTGGCTTTGCGGGTGAAATCGCCGCGACGATCCAAGAGCGCTGTTTTCTCTATCTTGAATCGCCGATTACTCGGATAACGGGGCTAGATACACCTTTCCCGCTAGTGCTGGAAAAAGAGTATTTGCCCGACCATCTGAAAATTTTTGAAGCGATTCGCGAAAGCGTTAACTTTTAGCGCCAGGGAGAAAAATAATGAGCGATTTCATGCTGCCGGATATCGGCGAAGGCATTGTTGAATGTGAAGTGGTGGAGTGGCGCGTTGCGGAGGGTGATCGGATTGAGGAAGATCAGCCGATTGTCGAGGTGATGACCGATAAAGCGCTCGTGGAAATTACCGCTCCCGAAGCAGGCGTGGTCACCAAACTTTATGTTGCCCAAGGAAAAATTGCCAAAGTACACGCACCGCTTTATGCCTACCAAGCAGAAAATGACACGCAAGAAGCCGGCGCGACGGAACAGGCTAACGAGCCTCAATCACCTGTCGCTGACGCTGACAGTGGCTCAGCCAAGGCAGTTGAGCAAGCCGCTGTGGCATCCAGTACCTGCAGCCTTAGTACGAGCAGCGGCAAAATACCTGCTAGCCCAGCCGTGCGACGTCTCGTTCGTGAACATCAACTTGAGTTAACTGCCATTGCTGGCAGTGGTAAAGATGGCCGGGTATTAAAAGAAGACGTGCTGGCGCACCTGAATCAACCTTCTGCTGCCCCTAGCCAAGCACCATCGCAAGTCACCCAAGGAACACAGTTGCCTCGCGTCGAACCGCTTCGCGGTGTGCGCGCGGTGATGGCGAAAAGAATGGTTGAGGCAGCCAGCTCCATCCCGCATTTTCACTATGGCGAAGAGATCGATGTGACCGATCTGCTGGCGCTGCGCGAGCGTCTAAAGCCACGGGTAGAGGCGCTTGGTGAGCGGTTAACACTTATGCCCTTTTTCATGAAAGCTATGGCACTGGCGGTTACTGAGGCGCCGATCATCAATGCCCAACTAAACGCGGAAGCCAACGAACTGCACTACTACGAACAGTGCAATATCGGCATGGCGGTGGATAGCAAAGCCGGTTTGCTGGTGCCCAATGTTAAAGGTGTTGAGCGTTTAACGCTGCTAGACATTGCTCGTGAAGTGGGGCGTTTAACCGTTGCGGCCCGCGAAGGGCGTGTCGATCAGGCTGATCTCAAAGGTGGCACCATTAGTATTTCTAACATTGGTGCGTTGGGCGGAACCTATGCCGCGCCGATTATCAATGCGCCGGAAGCGGCGATAGTGGCGATTGGTAAAACCCAATGGTTACCGCGCTTCGACGAGCAAGGAGAAGTTCAGCGGCGAGCCATTATGACCATCACCTGGGCAGGCGATCACCGCTTTATTGATGGTGGTACCATCGCCAGGTTCTGCAATGCTTGGAAAGGCTATTTGGAAGCGCCTGAAACCATGCTGCTGCACTTGGGCTAAGGTTGCTAGGCATTGCATGGCAAGAGGTTAAATAGCCCGAAGTTGGTTGGCAAGGAATGAGAAATGTCTCAGGCACCGCTCCAGCAGTTTTATATACCGGAAGAGCAGTCGGTATATCTACTTAGCCACCATGATGCCCGTAAGCTGAAAGACTGGGTAGCACTGTGTCAGGCACAGCTCGCCCAGTTGGGCTACACGGGGATTGAGCTGGTGGGTAAAGGTGCCTATGGCTTTGTATTTGCGGGCAGCGCGCAACACCAAGATGTGCCTGCCCACTACGTGTTTAAATTCTCACGTATTACGCTACCGACTCATTTACAAGAACGCCTTGAAGAAGAGGCGTTTATGCTTGATCAGGTTTCCCATCCCCGCATACCAAAGCTGGTGGCTTACCAACGCTCCCGAGGCCAGTCAATTCTGGTGATGGAGCGTGCGCCTGGTTGGAACCTGGAACAGGTGTCACTGAAAGAAGGCCGTCTCTCTCCACGATTAGTGGTGAGCATTGCCAACCAGTTGGCCGATATTCTTTCTGCACTGCGCCGCGAAACGGGGCCCAATGCACGTCCCGTTGTGCATGGCGACATCAAGCCGTCAAATTTGGTATTTGATCCAGATACCGAGTCCATCGCATTGATTGACTGGGGATCGTCCGTGTTTGCCCAGTTAGATGAAAAGCTCCAATTTGTCGGGGCAAACGTGATGGAATTAATGTCCGACAACCTGCAGCAAACCAACGCCCGACTGGGCGATGTCTACTTTATTGGTGAAGAGCAGCTAAATGGAGCGCTATCATCGCCTCGTTTCGATGAGCAAGGGGCCGCAGGCACGCTATATGCATTAGCTTCTGCGCAATCTTGCCGCTTTGGTCATCGTGCCATTCCCGCTAGCTCGCTGGGGCTACCTTTGGAGTTTGCCCGCACCTTGGACGGCATGCTGGATCCCGACCCACACATACACCATAAAGCAGGGGATCACTATTTACAGGCGATGTCCCGCATGGCCAAAGTGGTGATGTTAGATTTACCTACGCCAACACAAACACCGTTAGTGCCTGTTTGGGGCCGTGCGGCGCACCAAGAGATTGATACGGTCGTTTACAGCTCTCGGAAGGCGTTTCTGCGCGAAGCGAACGCGGAAGAGACACTTAATGATGTTAATGATGTGCAGTTAGACCGCTATTACAAGCAATTTATGCAGGGCATGGGGGAAACCGAAAAGGCGTTTTTGGCCTCGGTGAGTCGCTTAGGAAAATACCCGGTTGTCGGTGGTTTAGCAGTACGCTGGGAGCGAGAGGGCGTCTATATAGACTCCTCACTTAACCTACACGATCCCGCGTTAAAGCCAGCGTTCATTCAAGCCGTTAACAATATGGTGCACTTGGCGCGAGCCATCCATCGCCAAGGGGTGTTTAAAAGCTGTTTGTTTAATGCCCGCCAAACGCTGCATTTAGAGCGCGCGAGTGCGGAAGAGCCTTTTCATTGTGATCCTGACACCACGATTGACTACGAGCTGAGCGCAGTTCCAGAAATGGAAGACCTCACTCGCCAGCATAGCTACTTTGAAGACGGCCCTGATCCAGAAGAGCTACTGGTCCTGCCTGACACCATTATGCACATACTGCAACGGCTGAATGAGATTCATCACACCGGCATGATTATCTTTGAGTCACTACCAAAGCATCTTAAAATCCATAGCTATTATCGGCTACTGGACCCTAGCCGGGAAGCCGAGTTTCGGGCTTTGCTGGCGCAGATGTTGGCGTCTGTAAGCCAGATCGAGGGGTTAGGCGTGTCCGGCTTTATGAAAATGCCTTACAAAGACACGCGATTTTTTACCCATTTAGAGTGCCAGCCTGAACATTTTTATCCTAAAGACCCGCGTGATTTTTTAAGAAAGACGCCGTCAATCGGCGGTTCTCAGACTGCTTGATTGCGCCGCGACCCATGCTGAAAGCTGCTCAGCTAGCGCATCACTGGCCGCGCCAAACGCATTGACGACGTCCGGAATCTCTGGACTATCCGCGCGGGTGCGGATAACAAAACTAGTCGCAGCTAGTGGTTTTCGGTGTTGTGTATTCACAAGCTGGACATCTAATTGAAGGTGAATACTGGGTGGGGAAGTGTCGTACTCACTTTGGAAATGGCGCAGTTCGCTGAGTAGCAACACATCGTGGGGCAGTCGGTCGCTACTTACACCAGTGAATAGTTGGCGCTGCTGCAGGTCAGAAATTAAGCGCGCTTGAAGCATTTCTGGGGCGTCTTCATGCCAGCGTACGCCCTCATACACATTGACTACATTGCCTTCTGGGTAGACCACAATACGGTTGCTGTTAAGCAAGTGGCCTGCCCCTGGGGTAGCAATGCCCAGTCTTACGGGGAGGGTGGCAGCCGTGTGTTCAGACTGCGTGGCAGACGATGGCAGCCGATAGAGCGTTGCGGGATTACTTTCGGGCAGTATTGAACAACCGGCGCTTAATACAAGCGCCGCTAATGTGACGATGCTAAACGTAAAGCGCAAGCTCATGGACGAAACTCCTCTACCTGATCTCGGCCCAGGAAGAAGTCTGTGGGACTCTCTTCAAGCTGGCGAGTAATACGCTCAAGATTAGTTAGTGTAGAACGTAGGGCTGAAAGTGCGGGAGCAATGTCTTGTGCCCCCTGCAGCGTACTGTCGACAGCACCGGCATTGTCGTTAACGAGCTGTTCAATTCGTTGCGCGGCGCTGGCCACATCACGACTGGCGCTTTCAGCACTTTGCATCATTTGCTGGCCATCTTGACGCAATAGCTGTGTCGCCTCTTGGCTGAGGGTATCGATGCTTTCAAGGGTCGTTGTGGCTTGGCGTGACACTTCGCCGAACAGTGCCATATTTTGATCAAGCGCTGTTTGTTGCGAGGCGATCATCTCTGTGATCTGCGCAATACTCGTCAAAATAGTGCCGGCTTGTTCACGATTGCCGTCATTAAATAGTTCATTAACGTTTATCAGAATAGAGTTAATGTTTTGAATCATTGTTTCGCCTTCATCAAATAGCGTGGCGATCGGTGAAGGGTCTGCGTTGATAAACGGTGCCATGCTGTCCGTTTGGTTTACTAGGCGGGGGCTTTCTGGGGTGCCTCCATACAGCTGAACCGACATGCTGCCGGTAATGCTGGCAAAGGCTAACTTTGCTCGGGTATCTGTTTTGACGGGGGTGTCTTCATAGACTCGCACACTGGCAATAACTTGGCGTGGGTCGTCAGGGTTCAGTGTCAGCTCGGTAACATCGCCAACTTCAATGCCGTTGTACTGCACCTTACTGCCAATTGATAAACCACTAACACTGCGCTCAAACAGAATCCGGTAAGGTTGATAGTTACGCTCTCCGGCGGCATAGCTCATCCATAGCGCAAACAGCAGCGCTGCCGCGGCGGTGCCCAGTGTGAACAAACCTATCAAAACGTGATGCGCGCGGGTTTCCATGTGCAGTCACTCCTGGACGTTTGCGTTATTTGAAAAGGCGGTATGAGCACGCTGAGCGGCTCGACCACGCGGGCCGTGAAAGTAGTCTTGAATCCATTCATCGTCGGTATCCGCCACTTTATCGATGGTATCCACCACCAGCACACGTTTCTGTGAGAGTACCGCGACCCGATCGCAGGCAGCGTAGAGCGTATCCAGGTCATGGGTAACCAGAAATACGCTGAATCCCAGCGCATCGCGAAGGGTGACCAGCAACTGATCGAAGGCCGCCGCGCCAATAGGGTCAAGCCCAGCTGTGGGCTCATCAAGAAACAGGATGTCAGGATCAAGCGCTAAGGCACGGGCAAGGGCAGCGCGCTTGACCATGCCGCCAGACAGCGACTCAGGAAACTGCAGCGCGGCCTGTGGCGGAAGCCCGACTAACGCTAGCTTGACCCTGGCAAGATGCTCGGCGTCTTCACGGGGTAGCCTGGCATGCTCAATGAGCGGTAGGGCAATATTCTCCTGCAGGTTCAACGAGCTGAACAGTGCACCGCGCTGAAACAGCACGCCAAAGCGTCGCTCTATTTGACTGCGCTGTGCCTCGTTAAGCTCGTTAAGCGTTGTGCCGAGGACTTCAACCGTGCCGTCATTGGGTCGTTTCAAACCGACGATGCTGCGTAACAGCACTGATTTGCCGGTACCAGAACCGCCTACAACGCCGAGGATTTCCCCGCGTTCAAGGGTCAGATCTAAATTTTCGTGAACCACATGAGTGCCAAAGCGGTTCACCAAGCCTCGAACCTTAATAACCGGTAAGTCATTTTGCTCTGTCGGTTTATCTGAATTGATCACCAGCCCATCTCCATAAAGAATAGCGCGGCGACGGCATCAATTAGAATCACCATAAAAATCGATTGAACGACACTTGAAGTGGTGTGTTCTCCCACCGACTGCGCGCTACCGCTGACCTTAAAGCCTTCCAGGCAGCCGATTACGGCGATCACGAAGGCAAACACCGGGGCTTTGCTTAGTCCTACCAAAAAGTGTGTTACCGATACGTCTTTTTGCAGCGTGGCCATAAACTGGGTAAGTGAAATATCCAGTGACAGAGAGGTGACCATGGCGCCGCCCGCTAAGCCGCTGAGCATACCTACAAAGGCGAGCATGGGCAGGCTAATTAACATCGCCATTACCCGTGGGAGCACCAAAAGCTCGATAGGATCAAGCCCCTGAGCCTGCAGGGCATCTATCTCTTCATTGGATTTCATGGCGCCAATTTGGGCGGTAAAGGCACTGGCGGTTCGTCCGGCGAGTAGGATCGCAGCAAGCAGAACGCCGAACTCTCGCAAGAATGAGAACGCCACAAGATCGATGGTATAAATCGTGGCGCCAAAATCCTGCAAAACGGTAGCGCCAAGGAAAGCCACGACGGCGCCCACCATAAAGGTGAGTAGCGCGACGATGGGGACAGCATTAAGGCCGCTCTGCTGGATATGGGCCACGGTGGCCGTTAAGCGCCAGTGGTGTGGCCGCAATATCAGTTGGAAGAGGGTGGCCACGACGAGACCAATAAAGGCCAACAGCTGGCGCTGCTGGGACCAAAGCCCCACCATGTGTTGACCCACGCTGGCAAGCGCTTGGCTAATGCGCGAATAGGAAGGAGGATCAACGTCCAGTGGTGCTTCCATGGCTTCGGCAATACGCACCAGCAACGCCTGCTGCTCTTTCGGCAGTTCTGCTGCCCAATCCGCTACCGTCTGTGCTTTCTGAACGCCAATCAGCTCCACAATGAGTATGGCACCGGCGGTATCAAGGCGAGTTATTGCGTCTAGTGAAACCGTCGCATCCGTTGGCTTGCCAAGCTCAGTGTGAGTTTCACTGTGCTGAAGCGCCGCTTTGATAAGGCGATAATTGGCAAGCGTCCACTCGCCTTTAAGGGTGACTGTTTGATCATCACACGCTATCCACTCGCTTGGCATCCCCACTCCTTGGCGCTCTTGGTATCGATGCACTTGTTTAGAAGTCTATGATGCATTCAAACGAGCGTTAGTTAAAGGTGCTTTGTAAGCTTAAGAAAACATGCTTATGAAAGTTCACGCCAAGCGGCGTAAGTGCTAAGAAAAACGCGCCCGGTCAGGGCCTCTAAAAAATCACTCTTTTTGAGCTGGTCCATAACGGGACCCTTCACCTCGGACAGGTGAAGTTTTACATCGGAGTCTTTTAAGCGCGCATTGATCGCATCCAGGCTCTCGAGTGCTGATGCATCAATTAAATTAACGGCTGAACAGATAAGAACGACGTGCTCCAGCTCAGGATAGCTGGCAACTAAATTATAAACGGTATCTTCAAGGTAGCGGGCGTTCGCAAAATAGAGACTTTCGTCGATTCGCAGTAACGCCACATTACTGACGGTTTCAACATCGTGGCGTTCGGTATTTCGAAAGTGCTCGGTGTCCGGCACCCGGCCAACCAATGCGCTATGGGGGCGGCTGGTGCGATACAAGAATAACGCGATAGAAAGACTAACACCGCCGATAATGCCTGCTTCGATACCTTCAACTAGGGTTACCAGGATGGTGACGGCCATCGCGGCGAAGTCACTGCGAGAATAGCGCCACGTTTGGCGCAACATGGGGATATCGACCAGGGTTAAAATAGACACGGTAATTGTCGCGGCCAACGTAGCAATCGGCAGGTAGTAGAGCCAGCCAGTAAACGCCATCGTTATCAACGCTATTCCCAGTGCTGCAAAGGCTCCGGCTGCGGGTGTTTGTGCCCCAGCATCATAGTTGATGACCGTGCGCGAAAGGCCACCGGTGACCGGCATGCCGCTGGTAAACCCTGCGGCTAGATTAGCGGCGCCTAAGCCAATCAGTTCCTGGTTAGGGGAGATACGTTGGCGCCGTTTTGCTGCCAACATTTGTCCCATGGAAACAGACTCGACAAACCCCACCAAACTAATCAGTAGCGCAGGGATGAACAGGGCGCGCCATAGTGACGTATCTCCCCAGGGAAAACTTAGCGCAGGTAGCCCACTGGGAATAGCGCCGACAATGGCAACGCCTTGGTCGGCCAACTGCCAATGCCAAGCAGCCAGCGTGGTAATAATCACCGCAAAGACAGGACCCGCCTTGGTGATTAACTCGGCGAGCGCTCTAGGCAAACCAATAGCACTAAGGCTCTGCTTACCAAAACGCCGCATCATAACGAGAAAAAACAGTGTTCCAGCACCGATTACAAGCGTATAGGGGTTAAAGGTGGGGAGATTAGGTAAGAGGGTTATCACACGCTCTACCAGCGTAAAGCCACTGCTGGAGATACCCAATAGGCTTCCCAGTTGACTAACGGCAATCAGAATTCCCGATGCGGTTAAAAAGCCCGAGATAACCGGATGACTTAAAAAATTGCTAAAAAAGCCCATTTTAAGGGCACCCATCGCGACCAATATACCGCCAGAAAGTAATGAAAGTACCAGCGCAGCTTGTAAATAGTCGGGGCTGCCGGGCGTTGTTACAGAGGAGAGTGCAGCGCCCGTCATTAATGCAATGATGGCCACCGGCCCTACGGCAAGGGTGCGGCTTGTGCCTAAAAAGGTATATAGAAGTTGCGGCAAAATACTGGCATATAGGCCCACTACCGCAGGCAAGCCAGCAAGTAGGGCATAGGCTAATGACTGCGGAATCACCATTACGGTTACGATGAGTCCCGCTAATACATCGGCACCTAACAGGCGCTTATGGTAGTGGGGTAGCCATGTAAGAATAGGAAAATAGCGCTTGAACATAAGCTCCTGGCGTCAGCTTTGTTTTTTAAACCCCAACCACTGGTGAGTCCGTCAGTTTAACGTGTTGTGTGGGCAGTGATGGCCTTTGCTTTCAAACAAAAGCATGTTCTGACCCGAAAGTGCTACTTCATTCATTAGCATAACCCGTTAAGCTGACTGCAAAGTGGCTAATCGCTCCTTCTTTATTTTTATTGATTGACTGCTCAATAACGTCAAATAAAGAAGAGTACCCCACATGCGACTACTTTGGCTATTAGTGCCCTTGGCAGTGCTAGGTGTTTCTGTTTGGATGATGACTGAATCTGGTGCTTTTCCCTATGTCGCGCTACTGTTGGCAACGGGGGCTGGTGCAGGTTTAATGCTCGTAACGATGATGTTGGTTTACTCAGCTGATCAAGTGCGTTTGACGAAACCCATTCACGGTTTCAAGCCCATTCGCGACTATGGTGCGCTTCGCGCGATGGCCTATCGGTTGATGAACCGAGCAAGTAGCACTGCAATCGCCTCGGCAGAAGTTTCTCATTACACTGATCTTACGGCGCAACGCCTTACTAACAGGAAACCATGGCGAGTGACGCGTCATCGAGTATGAACGCTATTAATGCCGCCATCATGCAAGTGAGTGCCAGTGCTAGCCATGTCGCTGCTTACCCATAACGCAGCCGTTAGCCGCGAGCCCACCGGTGATTACGATCACGATCTCAAGTATTGCCGCAGCAAACGCATTTTTGATGATCCGACGGGCAGTCGTTGCGGCGCCCATGAGAAACCGTTGCTGCTACAAACCTATAAGCGTGACACTGGCGAAATCATGCACGATCTTTCGGTTCCCATTTACATTAATGGTAAGCACTGGGGAGGCTTTCGCGTGGGCTACCAGCCTGAAAAGGCAAATGACACCAGTGCAGTGGTGATTGAAAAACCAGTGGAAGAATTAGCCTCAGGAAGCCACCTGCTGGCGCGGGCGTGATTGCCAAGAGGACCAGGAATATAGCGCTAAGCTCGCCCAGATCATCACAAAGGTCGCTAACTGGATGAGCCCTAGAGGCTCGCCAAAGATGATGATTGCAATCAAAAACTGAATGCTGGGATTGATATACATCAGAAACCCTAGCGTTGCCAGCCGTAAGCGTCGTGCAGCCCCAGCAAAGGCCATCAAGGGCAGGGCAGTTAACACACCGCTAATTATTAGCAGGGTGCTCATCGGCACATTAAGAATAAAGTGAGACTCCCCCTGCCAACTGAGCCAAGTGAGCGCTATTAGTGCTAGTGGGAATAGCAACAGCGTCTCTACAAACAGGCCTGAAAGCCCATCAAGAGGCACTTGCTTGCGGAATAATCCGTAGCTACCAAAGCTGAGTGCTAGCAACAGGCTGATCCAGGGCAGTTCACCCAGCATCACAAACTGGATTGCAATCGCTAAACTTGCCAAACCAAGAGCAACCAGCTGGAGGCGAGCCATTACTTCGCGTAGCACCAGTACGCCCAAGGCAATGTTTACCAGCGGCGTTAGAAAGTAGCCTAAACTGGCTTGTAATACCTGCTTGCTTTCAACAGCATAGATATAGAGGCCCCAATTAAAGGCAATCAGTAATGCGCAAGCGAGTACGCGCCCCAAGCGCTTAGGCTCAACAAGTGCGCTAACCACTGGCGTCCATCGGCGCAGTATGCTGATTAGCCCGACCAGGAAAAGGCACGACCACAAAATCCGATGTATCAGGATCTCAAATGCGGGAATGCCATCAAACAGAGCGAAAAATAGTGGGAAGCAGCCCCACATAATGTAGGCCGTTAAGCCAAACATAACGCCCTTGACCGCTTCAGGGTCCCTTGGTGCGGGTGGAAACATAGCAGCCTCACTAATTAAAAATGCTAATCTAGCACATAATTGACGAACACACTGATGCAAAGGAGACATGGCATGAGTCAACTGAAAACGAGCTTAGTGCAGTGCGATTTGCGCTGGGAAGATCCTCAGGCCAACCATGCGCATCTTGAGCGGCTATTAGGCGAATTAGATAGCCGCGATACCGATTTAATTGTGTTGCCAGAGATGTTTGCTACGGGTTTCACCATGAATTCACGGGAAATGGCCCAGCCCATGAACGCGAGCCAGAGCGTTGCCTGGTTACAGGCGCAGGCCAAGGCGAGAGGCTGTGTAATGACCGGCAGCGTGGCAATTGTCGATGAAGGGCAATACTTCAACCGTATGGTATGGGCTACCCCCAGCGGTGACTTGCAGTACTACGATAAACGCCATTTATTTCGTATGGCCGGAGAGCATGAACGCTATGGTATGGGCAATGGCCGGAAGATCGTTGAACTGAAAGGTTTCAGGCTGCTATTGAGCGTATGCTATGACCTGAGGTTTCCCGTTTGGATGCGCCAGCAGCCAGCAGAGGGCGAACATTTCGAGTATGATGCCGCGCTGTGTGTGGCGAACTGGCCTGCACCCCGGCGTCACCCATGGCGCACTCTTTTACAAGCGCGTGCAGTTGAAAACCTAGTTTACGTAGTGGGTGTCAACCGCGTCGGTGAAGATGCCAAAGGACTCGCCTATAGCGGCGATTCCATGCTGGTCGATTTCAAAGGGGAACCGCTGATCGACCACCCTGCAAACTCTCCGTTTATTGAAACGGGGACGCTAAATAAAACGGACCTAGATGCTTTTCGAGAAAAATTTCCTGCCTGGCAAGATGCCGACCGCTTTTCGCTTCTGCCAGGAGTGGGTCAATAATGCGCCTTGATCGCTTTTTGAGTGAAACAACCCCGTTGACGCGCAGCCTAGCAAAGCGTGCGTTAAAAAATGGCGAGGTGACCCTGAATGGCGAGCCCATCAAGCAGTCGGCGACCCAAATTGACACCCAGAACGACGAAGTAAAGTTCAATGGTGAGACGCTAGCGCTGGTTGGGTTGCGTTACCTGATGATGCATAAGCCGCTGGAAGTAGAGTGCACTGCCCGCCGTGGGCTTTACCCAAGGGTGATTGACCTCATTGATCTACCCAAAGTAGAGCGACTGCAGCCGGTAGGGCGGTTGGATGTAGATACCACCGGCTTGTTATTGCTCACTGATGATGGCCAATGGTCCCATCGTGTCACCTCGCCGCGCCATCGCTGTGCCAAGGTATACATTGCAGAGTTGGCGGAGCCTATGGAAGGTAGCGCCGCTGAGTGGGCCATTAACCAAGTAGAGGAAGGACTTCTACTGGATGGTGAAGAAACGCCAACGCAACCTGCCGTGCTGAGGTTTATTACTCCTCAGCAAGCGGAATTGACCATTACTGAAGGGCGCTATCATCAAGTGAAGCGCATGTTTGCAGCCCTAGGCAATCACGTCAATGCGCTTCATCGCCGTTCGATTGGCGATGTGGTCTTGCCAGATGACCTAGCACCTGGTGAATGGCGGGAGCTAACGCCTGAAGAAATTGCCAGCTTCTAAACACACTTAGCGTCACTGCTAGTGGATAAAACGCCCCGGTCAGCACATACCCGTGCCAAAGGCCGGGGCGTTTTTATTATGAGCAATGAGTTTTTATACCGTTATCTTGCTTCTGCGTTCATGCGTGGCCAGCTTGGAAAGTGCCGAGACGAACGTTCATGTTAACCAGGTAGCTAGTGCAAGTGGGCAGCTTCTATCAATGCTTTGGTATAGGGATGCTGCGGGGCGGCGAGCACTTCAAGGCAATCCCCTTGTTCTACTACGTTGCCATCTTTTAGCACCATAATGCGGTGGGCCATAGCGCGCACCACGGCAAGATCATGGCTGATAAACAGGTAGCTTAGTTGGCGGCGTGCCTGAAGTTCGCGCAGCAGCGTGACCAGCTGTTTTTGTACTGTTCGATCTAACGCTGAGGTTGGTTCGTCCAGTACCAGTAGCTCAGGTTCTAGGATAATTGCCCGTGCCACCGCTATGCGCTGGCGCTGTCCCCCCGAAAACTCATGAGGGTAACGGGCAGCACAGCTTTCCGGCAGACCCACTTCTCGCAGCGTACGATGCACGCGTTCGGTGACTTCTGCATTGGTCAAGTTAGGGTAATGAAACTGCAGGCCTTCACTGACAATATCAAATACCGGCATGCGCGGAGAAAGCGCTCCGTAAGGATCTTGAAAAACCATTTGTAGCCGGTGGCGCTGGCGTCGAAGCGTGTCGCCAGAGAGCTGACTCAACGTGGCATTGCCCAGTATCACCTCACCTTGGCTAGCGACTAATCGCATAACCGCTGACGCCAGCGTCGTTTTTCCAGAGCCTGATTCGCCAACAATGCCCAGCGTTTCGCCAGGAGCGATGGTTAGGTCGGTGGCTTTCAGGGCCTCAAAAGCGGGTGGCTGGCGCTGAAAAAGTCCTGTCCTCGGGCGCTTGAAACTCACGCTAAGCTGGCGTGTGGTCAAAAGCGGCGTGGTATCGGCAGGTTCAGCAGGCCGGCCTTCTGGTTCGGCGGCAATGAGGGCTTTGGTGTAGTCGCTTTGGGGATTAATAAATACATCGGCAACGCTACCGGTTTCCTGAATTTTCCCTTGATACATGACACATATCCGGTCTGCATGGCGGCGTACCAAGTTTAAGTCGTGACTGATAAATAGCACGCCCATGCCGTGATGATCGCGAAGTTCTTTCAGCAGGGCTAAAATCTCTTGCTGAACGGTCACATCGAGCGCTGTCGTTGGCTCATCCGCAATCAGCAGTGCCGGATTATTGGCAATGGCCATGGCGATCATTACCCGCTGGCGCTGGCCGCCAGAAAGTTGATGTGGCCAGGCATCAAGCAGTTCATCAGGACGCGGTAGTTTGACTTGTTCTAACAGTGCCTTGGCCCGTGTACGTGCAGCCTGACCGCTGAGGCCCTGGTGTAAACGAAGGGTTTCGCCTATTTGCTTGCCAATGCGGTGAAGCGGGTTGAGCGACGTCATCGGCTCTTGGAAAATAAATCCCACCTGATTACCGCGTATACCATTCCAATCACGTTTGCCTAGTTGATTAAGGTCGGTCTCTTCTAACCAGCGCTGACCACTTACCTTAGCGTTGTCAGGCAGTAAATTAATCGCGCCCAGGGCAGAGACCGACTTGCCTGAGCCAGATTCCCCCACGATAGCGAGCGTTTCGCCCGCATTGACAGTGAGAGAGAGGGAATCGACAACGACGTTGCCATCGAAGGAAACACAAAACTCGCTTAAGCGCAGTAGTGGTTGGGCATTGTTTGCGTGACTAGGCATGCTTGGTTTCCTGGGCCGGTGACTGATGCTGCTTCACATGTCGTGGGTCGAAGGCATCGCGAAGTCCTTCACCAATAAACACCAGTAGTGAGAGCATAATGGCAAGCGTCATAAACGCGGTGATGCCAAGCCATGGAGCATGCAGGTTATTTTTGCCTTGTGCCGCTAGTTCACCAAGTGAAGGCGCGCCAGGTGGCAGACCAAAGCCTAAAAAGTCCAGCGCGGTGAGCGTGCCAATGGCACCAGTGAACAGGAAGGGGATAAACGTCAGGGTGGCTACCATCGCGTTAGGTAACACGTGGCGCCACATAATCAGCCGAGAAGGGAGCCCCATGGCCTTCGCTGCACGCACGTACTCGAGATTGCGTGCACGCAAAAACTCGGCGCGTACGATATCAACCAGTCCCAGCCACGAAAACAACAGCATGATGCCAAGTAGCCACCAGAAACCGGGCTGCACAAAGCTAGCCAATATAATCAGCAGAAATAGCACCGGTAACCCAGACCAGATTTCTGTGATGCGCTGTCCGATGAGGTCTACTTTGCCGCCAAAATAACCCTGCACACCGCCCGCCACCACTCCTAGGACCAAGGAGCCTGCGGTGAGCGCCAGAGCAAAGGCAACCGATAGTCGAAACCCGTAAATGACTCGCGCTAATACATCACGCCCTTGATCATCGGTACCCAGCCAATGGCGCCTATCTGGCGGTGCAGGCGAAGGTCGTGTCATCAGCATATCGAGGGTTTGATAGGAGTAGGGAATAATCGGCCATAGCGCCCAACCGTGGTCGCTAATTTGCTGTTGGACAAAGGGGTCTAAGTAGTCGGTACGGGTGGGTAAGAAACCACCGAATTCGGTTTCTGGATAATCGACCAGTAGCGGTACATACCACTGCCCGTCATATTTCATTACGAGAGGCTTGTCGTTGGCGATGAGTTCAGCAAATAGGCTGACAATAAACAGAACGCCAAATAGCCACAGCGATACTCGGGCGCGGCGATTGGCTTTAAATGCTGCTAGGCGACGCAGCGTAATCGGCGAAAGACGCGAGCTGATAAATGTCATGTTTATGACTCCCTCGACGCAAAATCAATGCGTGGGTCTACCCACACATAGGTCAAGTCGGATACTAGCTTTAGCAGCAGCCCGATTACCGTATACAGGAATAGCGTTCCGAAAATGACGGGGTAGTCTCGCTGCATTACTGCCTCAAAGCCTAATAAGCCGAGGCCATCCAAAGAGAAAATCACCTCGATGAGCAGTGCGCCGGTAAAGAAAATGCCAATCATTGCAGAGGGCAACCCAGCAATGATGATCAGCATGGCGTTACGGAAAACATGGCCATACAAAATACGCTGCTCGTCGGCACCTTTGGCCCGGGCTGTCAGTACGTACTGCTTATGAATTTCATCCAAAAAGCTGTTTTTAGTCAGCATGGTGAGCGTGGCAAAACTGCCAATCGCGGCAGCCAGTACCGGTAGGGTGATATGCCAGAAGTAGTCTTTAATCTTGCCCCATGTGGATAGCTCGGAGAAATCGGGTGATGTTAAGCCGCGTAGAGGAAACCAATCCAGGTAAGTGCCACCAGCAAACACGACAATAAGAAGAATGGCGAACAAAAAGCCAGGGATGGCATAGCCTACGATCACTAGGCCTGAGGTCCAGACATCAAAGTGAGAGCCGTGTCGTAGCGCTTTGCTGATGCCTAAAGGAATAGAAATGAGATAGACCAGCAGCGTTGTCCATAAGCCTAACGAAATAGACACGGGCAGGCGCTCGATCATCAGTTCAATCACCGGTCGATCACGAAAAAAACTGGTGCCGAAATCGAAGGTGAGATAGTCCACCATCATGCCGATAAACCGTTCATGAGCGGGTTTGTCAAAGCCAAATTGCTGCTCTAATTGCTCGATAAAGCGTGGATCGATTCCACGCGCGCCCCTAGAGTCATCATTAACTTGTACATCAGCGCCCCCCATATCCAGGCGTGTGCTTGCCATGGCGTCGGCCCCCTCAAAGCGGGCCAACATTTGATCAATGGGTCCCCCAGGGGCAGCCTGAACAATCATGAAGTTAAGCAGCATGATGCCGAACAGGGTCGGGATCATCAGTAGCAGTCGGCGTAAGGTATAACGTGCCACAGCGCGCTCCATGAGTAATTGGGGGCCAAAAGTTATTGCCGGTAAGCTGTTATAACTATGTTGAATGAATCTATGTTTGATAAATCTATGTTGGCTGAATCAGCGGCGTCGATGACGGCGTTGTAGTTCTGCTTCTCGATCGGTGTTTACCCACCAAGCGTCTAAATCCATGGCATAAGCTGGAAACGGTTCTGGGTAGCCAAATTTATCCCACACAGCAATCCGCGTTTCGCCTGAATGATAGTGCGGAATGACATAAAAGCCCCAGCGCAGCACGCGATCAAGCGCTTGTGTAATGGTATCTAGCGTTTCCCGGTCATCAGCACGAATCAGCTGCTCCACCAGCGCATCGACAGCAGGGTGGGCAAGGGCCATGCGATTACGACTTTGTGGTGCCTCTGCAGCAGCACTGGTCCAAAAATCGCGTTGTTCATTGCCAGGATTGTTAGACTGGGGGAAATGGCTGATGACCATGTCGTAATCGTAGCTGCGAACTCGGTTAAGGTATTGATTGATATCGACAATGCGTAGCGACGTTTGAACCCCAAGGCGTGCCATATTGCGTAGCATGGGTTGCACAACACGCTCCAGGCCAGAGTCGTAGAGCAGTACTTCCAGGGTAAGCGGTCGGCCTGTTTCACCGTGCACCAACACACCATCTTCTACGCGGTAGCCAGCGTCGCGCAGCAGGTCAAGCGCAAGCCGCAGGCGTTCACGCAGCTCTGTAGGGTGTTCAATGGGCAGCGGGTCGGTGAACAGTCGTTCTGAATGATGGGAGTCCATCAACACTTCACGAAAAGGTTCGAGTAGCGCAAGTTCTTCTTTTGATGGCGTTCCAGTAGCTTCCATTTCAGAATTTTGAAAAAAACTTTCCGTGCGCCGATAGGTGCCATAGAAAATATTGGTGTTGAGCCAGGGGAAATCAAACGTAAGGCTCAGTGCTTCTCGAACCTTTGGGTCCTGAAACTTCTCTTCGCGTAAGTTGAAGACAAACGCCTGCATCATGGAGGGGTTAACATCGGGCACGGTAATCCGCTTAATTAAGCCGTCTCGGTAGGCTGGAAAATTATCATAGCCAATGGCCCAAGTAGCAGCGCGTGCATCAGTCCTGAAGTCGGTAAGGCCTGCTTTGAAGGCTTCCCAGGCAATATCACGGTCGCGGTAGTACTCATAAACAACACGGTCGATGTTGTAGCGACCCACATTGACGGGCAAATTCTTACCCCAATAGTTGTCATCTCGCTGATAGACAATTCGCCGTCCAGGGTCTACCTCGCTAATGCGATAGGGACCTGACCCAGGGTGTGCATCCAGAGTCGGAGAGCTGAAGTCGCGGGGTTCCCAGTAGTGACGAGGTAAAATAGGCAGCTGGGCCACAATCAGTGGCAGCTCGCGTGATTCAGTGTCATTAAATTCAAAGCGCACTTGATGATCGTTTAAGGCGATAACGTGTTCGACACCGGCGTAATAGCTACTGTAGAAGGGGTTGCCTTGTTCACGCAGCAGGTTCAGTGAGAACACCACATCATAGGCCGTTACCGGCTCCCCGTCCTGGAAGCGAGCCTCTGGGCGCAAATCGAACTCTATCCACCGACGTTCCGGATCCAGGCGGACGCCTTCTGCCAGTAGCCCGTATAAGCTAAACGGCTCACCAGGATTACTGGCCATCAACGAGTCATAAATTTTAGAAATACCGGTAACCGGCGTGCCGCGAATAATAAACGGGTTGGTAGAGTCGAAACTGCCCCCCACGGCGGTATGGGTAATCGTTCCGCCCTTGGGGGCGGACGGATTAACATGGGGGAAGTAGGCAAAATCGGGAGGTAGCTCTGGGCTATTGTAGAGAGATAGCCCGTGCACGGTCTCAACGGGGGTAGAGGTGTTGTTTTCGGCGACGGTTTCAGAAGCCAACAGCGACAGGCTCAACAGCAAGCCGCTGGTTAACAAAAGTACTTTGGTAAACAACACACCGCGTGGCATTGGTAACTTCCTGTAGCAACGAAGGCTTAGAAACCGGGCTTAGAGCCTTAGACACAACTGCTGAGTCACAGTAGCGGCGCTAATAGTAACTGAGACATAGCCAAGAAAGACTAATAAAGACTGCGTTTTAAACCTAGTTAACAAAGCCTGGTTAGATTCCCCAAGTTACCGTCCTGAAAGCGTCAGCAGTTGACCTGGCTTCAGTGCCTCTGGGCGTTCAATAGCATTCCACCTGATCAAATCTTGTTGAGTGACATTATAGCGTGACGCAATCACTGACAGGTTATCGCCACTTTCAACGCGGTGAACGCTTGGCGTGCCGGTTGACGCTAATGCAGTACTGTTTGATTGCGAAAGCTGAGCTAACACTTGAGTATCGACTTCTTCAGGCACAAGTAACGTCTGTGCGCTACGTGGGTCAAGGCTGCCATTCAGCAAGCCAGGGTTTAGCTCGGCCAGCGCGGATTGACTAACATCCAGAAGCTGAGAGGCCTGTGCCAGGCTAACTGGCTGCTCCAGCTGAACTTTGGCAAAAGCGGGATCAGGATGAATGTCGGGAAGTGAAACACCGTACTGTTCTGGATTATTGATGATCGTCGCAATGGCTTTAAGTTTGGGAACGTACTGCATCGTTTCGTGGGGCAGTGATAGTTCCCAGTAGTCGCCTGCAAGGCCTTGGCCCTGAGCTTGGCGTTGCGCACGGTTAACGGTGCCAGCGCCGGCGTTGTAAGCGGCCAGCGAGAGCATCAGGTCACCCTCGTACCACTCATCTGCCTGCATTTCCAGGTAATCAAGCGCTGCTGCGGTAGACGTCACGACGTCTAAACGTCCATCGTAGTTGCCGTTGCGAACCAGACCTAATGCATCTCCGGTACCCGGCATAAACTGCCAAAGCCCAGCGGCTCCTCGATGGCTCCGGGCGCTGGGGTCGAATGAACTTTCAACAAACGGAATCAGCGCGATCTCACCAGGAAGGCCACGCTCGCTCACTTGCTGGGTGATCCAGGCAAGCCAGGGGGTTGCTCGTTCCGTGATGGAGACAATATTTTGCGGGCTGGAACGGTAGTACTCTATCCACTTGTCGACACGTGCTTGAGCATCGGCGGGGGGGTTTTTTT